>JAQICU010000165.1 GCA_027858325.1 Candidatus Cloacimonadota bacterium | reverse complement strand
CCTTTAAATAATGAAATATCGGCTTGTGAAATTTCCAGTGTTTTAGTTTTAAAATTTTTCAGGATATCATCCTTTAGCATTTCAGCTCTTATCAACTCTCCAAAAGAGTGATGATATGGTCCAATGATGATCTTATCATCGTCAATATCCGAATGTAGCCCCACTTTAATTACTTGTATTTTTTTCTCTTTAAATCTATTTATCATGTGAGATACTATTTCAATTGATTCTGATAAAGAAAGTGGAGAATATTCTCCTGTTTTATACCAGTTTTCAAGCTCAGTATTTTTAAGTACGATTGTTGGATATATTCTGACAAAATCTGGATTGAGCTTGATCGTTGTTTCAATTGTCGTTCCTAGAGAACTAGAATTAAATCCGGGAAGTCCCGGCATCAACTGAATACCAAGAACAAAATTATTCTCTTTTATCAGGTTGCAGGATTTTATCGCAGTTTTAGAAGTGTATCCGCGTTTTGTGGCTTTAAGAACAGAATCATCAAAACTCTGTATTCCCAGTTCGATTGTGCAAACATTATTATCCTTACAAAAATCTAAAATATTTTGCTCGATTGAATCGGGTCTGGTAGAAATTCTTATACCTTTTATCTTATCTTTGTGCTTATTAACTGCATCAAAATACGCTTGTTGCTTTACTTTTTGGATATTAGTAAATGTACCGCCGAAAAATGCGACTTCCTTTACCTCTAACTGATTATTTTCACACAATTTTCTCACACTTTCCGAAATTGATTGAATTGTTGGTGTTTCACATTTAGTTATTGCTACTTGATCACAATAAACGCAATTGAACAGACATCCGAGATGTGGAATGAAAATTGGAAATATTTTCATTTTAGCCAGGAACTTTATAATCCCAATTTCTTGCAGGCATGTCTTGCTGCATCCTGCTGTGCTGCTTTTTTACTAGGACCTTTTCCTAAACCGTAAATTTCATCCTTTATTGTTACTTGTATTGTAAACATTTTTTCATGTTCCGGTCCTTCTGCTTTTTGAATATGATAATCCGGAGTTGCCTGAAACTCGGACTGAGTGTGTTCTTGTAATTTGCTCTTATAATCAGTAAGATGTCCCTTTTTCAGATGAATAGAGTAATTTTTTAAAACGAATTGTTTTACAAATTTTCTAGTAGTCTCAATGTTTCCATCAAGGTAAATTGCGCAGATCAGAGATTCCATTGTATTAGAAAGAAGAGAATTTAATCCACCTTTTCCAGTAGAATCATTATTGAATATAATAACAGTCTTGAGTTTTAAGTTGCTTGAAACGAGTGCCAACATTTTTCTTGATACGATCTTAGATTTCAATTTTGAAAGTTCACCTTCGGAATATTCCGGGTATTCCAAGAACAGTTCTTCCGACACGATCAAACCCAAAATAGAATCACCTAAGAATTCCATTCTCTCAAATAGTGATCCTTTAGTATTCAATGGTTCTCGTGAAGTATGTGTAAGTGCTGCTATTAAAAGAGATGGATTGCTAAAATTGTAACCAATGATCTTCTGGAATTTTTTGAATTCTTTAAAATTAGAATCTTTAGAAGATATTTGTGAAACAAAAGATTTGATTATTTTTTTCAAAACAATGTAAGTGACTGGCTAATGCTGAGCCACTTTTATTTAACAAATTTTTTAAAGATAACTACTCCATTATGACCACCAAAACCAAGAGAATTACTTAAAGCATAATTCACTTCCATTTCAATAGCTTTATTTGGAATATAATCAAGATCGCAAGCTGGATCAGGATTTTCGTAATTAATGGTTGGATGTAATTTGCCAGTTGTAATAGATTTACAGCAGACAATAGCCTCAATACCGGCAGCTGCACCCAAAGTGTGACCTGTCATAGATTTTGTAGAACTGATCTTAGCTTTTCTGGCATCTTCGCCAAAAACAGTCTTTATTGCAGCTGTTTCATTTGGGTCATTCAAGGGTGTTGAAGTTCCATGAGCATTAATGTAACTAATCTCTTCCGGATTAATTCCAGCATCCTTGATAGCCATTTGCATAGCACGAGCTCCACCTTCACCATTCTCTGCTGGAGCAGTTATATGAAAAGCATCACAAGTTGCACCATAACCAACTATTTCTGCATATATATTAGCACCACGATTAATAGCATGCTCCATCTCTTCCAAAATTATAACACCGCCACCTTCAGCCATAATGAACCCATCACGTTCCTTATCGAATGGACGGCATGCTCTTTGTGGTTCATCATTGCGGGTAGAAAGTGCTTTCATGGAACAAAATCCAGCTACAGCTAAGGGTGTTACTGATCCTTCCGCTCCACCTGTGACCATAATATCGGCATCTCCATATTGAATTGAGCGGAATGCAGTTCCAATAGAATGGTTTGCCGATGCGCAAGCAGAAGAGATATTAAAATTAATGGATCTAAGTTGATATTTAATCGCAATATGTGCAGATGCTATATTAGAGATCATTTTTGGAATAAAAAATGGGCTAACCCTTTTGGGACCCTTTCTCTCCATTTTGTATGCTTCAGTCTCAAAAGTGAGCATCCCACCAATACCAGAAGAAACGATTACTCCAGCCCGGTCGTGATCGAAATCTGCGTTGTGCAGTCCAGAATCTTCGAATGCTTCTTTTGCTGCTATTAGAGCGTATTGTGTATAGTGATCGAGTTTTTTTATACTCTTTCTATCAAAATGTTCAATTGGATCATAGTTTTTTATTTCACCAGCAATTTTGCTTGCATATTCATCGGTTATTTCAAAATTTTTAATGTGATCAACACCAGATTTCCCAGCGAGAAGGTTTTTCCATGTCTCCTCAACATTATGCCCAACAGCATTTATTGTACCCATTCCGGTTACAACAATTCTCCGTTTATTCATACTAACCTCAAAAGTTCAGATATTAATATGGTGGAGCTATATAAAATAACCCCACCGTTAATATAGATTAATTTAATTGTTTTTCAAGATACTCGATTGCTTTTCCAACAGTTGTAAGACTTTCTGCATCTTCATCAGCAATGTCAATATCAAATTCTTCTTCAAATTTCATGATAAGCTCAACAGTATCAAGTGAATCTGCTCCGAGATCTTCAATAAAACTCGCTTCAAGAGTTACTTCACTAGCTTCTACACCAAGTTCTTCCACGATTAGTTCGGTTACTTTTGCCTTAATGTCCATTATTTCCTCCTTAATTTTTGCTACATTATCAAGCCGCCATCCACTTGGATGGTCTGACCTGTTATATAACCAGCTTCTTCGGAAGCCAGGAATATGCATAAATTTGCCACATCTCTAACTGTACCCATGCAGGATAATGGGATTGCAGCTAAATAATTGTCAATAACTTCTTGCGGTAATTTGTCTGTCATTTCTGTTTTAATAAAACCAGGGGCAATTGCATTTACTCTGATATTTCTGGAAGCAAATTCCTTGGCAGATGACTTAGTAAGTGCTATTATTCCACCTTTGGAAGCAGCATAATTTGCTTGTCCGGCATTTCCTATTAAACCAATGACAGAAGCTATATTTATGATTACACCTGAACGACTTTTAAGCATATATCTACTAACTTTTTGAGTACATATGAATGTACCTTTAAGGTTAATATTTATTACAGCATCCCAGTCCGATTCTTTCATTTTCATGAGTAATCCATCTTTAGTAATTCCGGCATTATTTATGAGGATATCAATTTTTCCGAATTCATTATGGATTTCTTTAAAAATTGAAGCGATCTCTTGAGAGTTTGTAACATCAGCAGTGAAACCAATAGCTCTGTTCCCCTGATCATCGATCTGCTTAATGGCTGAATTTACAGCTCCCTGATCAAGATCAATAATGACAGAAATCGCACCATGTTCAGATAACATTTCTGCAATACTGTATCCTATACCTCGAGCCGCACCAGTGATGATCGCAACTTTACCTTCTAAACGTCTCATAAAGTCTCCAATTCATTTTTTATTAATTCAAACGTCTCAATTGTGTCGATACTTATAACATTAATATTTTTGTCAATTTTCTTTAACATACCGGCAAGCATTTTTTTGGGTCCGAATTCTATAAATGTATCAACACCATCTTCGATCATAAATCTGATCGAATCAACCCATAGAACAGATGAAGTTACTTGTCTCGCAAGATTATTTTTGATCTCTTCGATATCAGTCACAGGTTTTGCATTTACATTGGAAACTACTGGAATCATTGTCTCATTAAAATTAAGATCATTCATCTCTTCAGAAAGCCAGGTCGCAGCTTTTTGAATTAACGGTGAATGAAAAGGACCACCCACAACTAGAGGAACTATTCTTTTTGCACCTCTTTCTTGAGCGAGCTCACATGCTTTTTCAACACCGGCTTTAGATCCGGATATTACAGTTTGAACAGGTGTATTGAAATTAGCTGCGATTACGATATCGACCTTCGAAGCTTCTTCACAAATATTTTTTATTTCATTTGGTGCCTGACCGATGATAGCTGCCATTGCAAAAGGTTTGCCATCATTCGCTTTGATCATGAATTCACCACGTTTATGAACAAGATACATGGCATCTTCAAGAGTGAGAACACCATTTGCAACCAAAGCAGAAAATTCTCCCAATGAATGCCCTGCAACATAATCCGGAACAATATTGATCTCGTTCAGAACAGTTTTCAAGGCAGCAATACTATGGAACAAAATTGCCGGTTGAGTAAATCTTGTCTCCTTTAGTTTATCTTCCGGACCTTGCGCCATAATTTTGTATAACTTGGTATTATTTTTTTTATCAAAACTCTTAAGAACATTTTCAAGTTCTATATTATTATTTACAAAATCCATTGCCATGCCGATATATTGAGCACCCTGACCAGGGAAAATAAATGCTGTTTTATTCATCCTTTATCCTTGATTATTAAACTCTAAATAATAAACTTCCGGATGTAAGACCAGCTCCAAAAGAAGCTAGAAGAACTAAGTCACCATGATGGATCTTACCATTTCGAATTGCCTCATCCAAAGCCATGGGGATTGTAGCTGAGGAAGTATTTGCGTATTTTTCTATATTAACAATTACTTTTTTGTCATTGATCTTTAATTTTTTTCCTAAAGCCTGAATGATACGCAAATTTGCTTGATGGGTAATTAACCAATCAATAGAATGCACATCAAGATGATTCCTTCTTAATACAATATCACAGGCGCTATACATAGAGCGTACAGCATTCTTGAATATCTTATTACCTTCCATATAAACCGTATGAAGATTTTCTTCCACAGTTTCTTTAGTTGCCGGCATTCGGGAACCACCGGCATTCTGAATTAGTAGATCATAATGTGTACCATCGGCAGAAAGTTCTGAATCAATAAACCTGGAAATATCTTTTGGCTTAGCACGTGATATTATTGTTGCACCTGCTCCATCTCCAAAAAGAATGCAAGTTCCACGATCTTTCCAATTGGTTATTTTAGTTAATATCTCAACACCAATAACCAAAATATTCTTTGCTATACCATTTTCAATATATTGTTTTGCTATGTTAGAAGCATAGATCCAACCTGTACAACCGGCTGAAACATCAAAGGCAGGAAAGCCTTTCAATCCTAGTTTTTGCTGTAAAACACAGGCGGTAGAGGGGAAGGGATGGTCACCGGAAATGGTTGCTACAATTATCATATCGATATCTTTAGCTCGAATACGGGCAGCTTTGATAGCTTTTAATGAAGCTTCGTACGCCAGGTCAGAAGCTGCTTGATCTTCAGCCGCAATATGTCGTTCAGACATTCCTGTTCTGGTTCTTATCCATTCATCAGAAGTATTGACAATCTTTTCCAGATCAAAGTTTGTTAGAACTTTATCGGGGACATACATTCCGGTTCCTGAGACCTTTGCATAATATTTAATGCTCATGTTTACTACTCCTCAAAATACTCTTTTGTGTTTTGCACAAATCCTGATCTTGCCAGATGTGCAGCAAGTCCAACCGCATTTTTAATAGCTTTGCCGTTTGATCTTCCATGCGAAACTACTGAAATGCCATTAAGCCCTACAAGTAAAGCACCACCGTATTCTGAATGATCTAATTTTTTTTTCAAATATGCGTAGGCTGGAAAAGATAAAAGAGCACCTAATTTTGCGATCCAGTCCTTTTTCATTTCACTTTTGAGGATCGACATCATTGAATAAGCAACACCTTCAACAGTTTTAAGCATAACATTACCAACAAATCCATCACAGACGACAACATCTACGATACCTTTTAACAAATCTTTTCCCTCTATATTTCCAACAAAATTTATATCTTTATTTTCTTTTAATTTAACATACGTATTTTTAACCAGCTCATTTCCTTTTGATTCTTCTTCACCAATATTCAAAAGTGCAACTCTTGGTTCATCAGTGTCAAAAAAGAATTTGAAATATAAACTTCCGAGTATTGCGTATTGAACCAGATTTTCAGGAGTACATTCAACATTTGCACCGACATCAAGAATGATCTCAGGATGAGTTTGGGTGGGAAATGTAGTTGCTATAGCTGGGCGGAGAATGTTCTTAACTCTTCCATAACCGAAAAGTGAAGCAGCCATAACTGCTCCGGTATTTCCTGCACTTACAACAGCCTGAACTGTTCCTTCTTTATGTAATTGGATAGCTCTAACTAACGAAGAGTCTTTTTTCTCTCTAACCACTTTTGCCGGAGAATCGCTCATAGTTATAACTTCAGATGCCTGGATAATTTCTATTTTATCTTTTGGATAATAATATTTTTCCAATTGCTTGATTAGAATATCTTGTTTACCGACAAGATAAATCTTATCACAAAGTCTTTCCTTAATTGCAATAATTGCACCTTCCACTTCCGGGAAAGGTGCATTATCACTGCCAAATGCATCAATTGCTATTTGCATATAATTAAAACTTTTAAGATTATTCTTTTACTTCTAATACTTTCTTGCCGTTATAATGACCGCATTTTGCACAAATATTATGAGGTCTGCAT
>JAQICU010000164.1 GCA_027858325.1 Candidatus Cloacimonadota bacterium | reverse complement strand
GTCATACAAATCATTATAACTATGATCATATTTATGAAAAACATTTCATTAATCCGGGTCATTTGAAAGAAAGAACTGACCGTGATCAGAAAGCCTCCTATGTGGTTATGATAATCAATAAAAACATAGATATTCAGTTCAAACATCTTGATGGAAAAGTTTTCAAGCATAAACACATAATTAAATTGTAACTAAATTCTTTATAAAAGTTTAAATTAATAAGTATTTTTTGGAGGAGCAAAGAAAATTGAAGAAATTAATCAAAAAGTAATGGAAAAAAGTGAATTGATCGATAAGATCACAAAGGAAACTGAAAAGGTTATTGTGGGTCAGAAGTATATGATCAAACGACTTCTTGTTGGACTTCTTGCAGATGGGCACATTCTTCTGGAAGGTGTTCCAGGACTTGCAAAAACTCTTGCTGTAAATACTTTAGCAAATACAATCAAATCTACTTTCAAACGAATTCAGTTCACTCCAGATCTTTTACCGGCAGATCTTATGGGAACTCTTATTTATAATCAGAAAACCAGCGAATTTGTAGCCAAGAAAGGTCCTGTTTTTGCTAACTTTGTACTTGCAGATGAGATAAACCGTGCTCCAGCAAAAGTGCAGTCTGCCTTATTGGAGTCAATGCAGGAAAGGCAAGTTACTATTGGAGATACAACCTATCCTCTTCCAAAACCATTTCTGGTAATGGCAACTCAAAATCCTCTTGAACAGGAAGGAACATATCCCCTTCCTGAAGCTCAAGTAGATCGTTTCATGCTTAAACTCATCATCAATTATCCAAAGCGAGAAGAGGAAAAACTAATTCTGGAGAAAATGGTTCGAAAAGACGAGATCAAAGTAAAATCGGTTGTTAAGCCAAAAGATATTATGGATATGAGAGAGTTGATCAAAGATATCTATATGGAAGATAAAATTAAAGAATACATCCTTGATCTGGTTTTTGCAACTCGTGAACCAGATAAATATAAAAATCTGAATGATCTCTCTGACCTTATTGATTGTGGAGCTTCACCACGAGCTACTATCTATCTTGCTCAAGCAGCAAAAGCTCACGCCTTCCTTGAGCACCGTGGTTATGTAACTCCCGATGATATCAAAGCAATAGGTAAAGACATCCTCAGACACAGAATTATTCTTACTTATGAAGCTGAAGCTGAGCAAATTACACAAGAAGATATTGTTACCAGATTATTTGATGAGATCGAAGTTCCGTAGTTTAATTAGGGATTAGAAATTAGGAATGAGGAATTTATAACAAATTTTATTGTGTGAGTATTATGAATAGTTTTTGTAAACCCCCTTTAATTACCCCTTATAAAGGGGGACTGGATAATATGCTCCACTTCGTAAGGGGAGAAAGAAAAATGCTGTTTTTCAGTGGGGTTTGATTTAATAATGATAAAAAAAGTGTATAAATAAATAATGGAAACAAAAGATATAATTAAGAAAGTTCGTAAAATTGAGATCACGACAAGAGATCTTGTTTCAGATCTTTTTTCCGGTGAATATCACAGTTTATTCAAAGGACAAGGTTTGGAATTCTCTGAAGTCCGGGAATATCAAAGTGGTGATAGCTTCCGTCAGATAGATTGGAACGTTACGGCACGCCACGGCTTCCCATATATAAAAAAGTTTGAGGAAACACGTGAACTTAATGTAATGTTCCTTATCGACAGTAGTGCTTCTACCCTATTTGGAACCAAAGGCTATCTTAAATCTGAATTTATCACAGAAGTTACTGCAGTACTTTCATTCTCCGCATTATCCAATAATGATAAAGTTGGACTTCTGCTTTTCACCGATGAAGTTGAAAAATACATTCCCCCTACCAAAGGAAAAAAATCTGCTCTCCGAATTTTACGAGATATTCTATATTTTGAACCTAAGAAAAGTGGAACAAATATTAAAAATGCTGTAGAATACATTTACCGTCTTATAAAAAAACGCAGCATTATCTTTATTCTCTCCGATTTTCTTGATACTAATTATCTTGATAGTTTAAAGATACTTGCTAAAAAGCATGATGTTATCGCCTTAAGAATTCAGGATAGTGCAGAATATGAAATGCCAAATGCAGGATTGCTCCATCTTCAAGATCCCGAAACGGGTAAAACATTTACTATTAATTCTTCTAATCCTAAATTACGAGAAAAGTATAATAAGGTCATCATCAAACAGGAAACTGAACTAAATCAGCAATTTAGAAAGATGAAGATTGATCTTGTAACATTAAGAACAGATAAACCTTACGCTCC
>JAQICU010000041.1 GCA_027858325.1 Candidatus Cloacimonadota bacterium | reverse complement strand
TTGAACAAACGAATTATGAGTTCAAGTTTCTTATTATCGGAATAAGCATGTTTAAAGACATTGGAGATCAACTCATTTAAGACAAGACCCATAGGGATTGCAAAATCAATTAATACGAATATATCTTCTAATTCCAGTTTCAGTGATATTGTTTCTGATCGGATATGATAATTCGATAGAAGTGAATTGATGAGATCTTTAACATACTCCTTTAAATTAACATGGGATAGGTCCTGTGCCTGATACAGTTTCTGATGAACCAGACTCATCGACTTGATCCGGTTGATAATTGCATCAAATGAATCATATAGAAAATCAATACTGGAGATGCCAGCTTGGGATTTATTCTCAATACTCCTGGATTGCATCTTCAGCATGGAAGCAATCAACTGCATATTGTTTTTGGTTCGATGATACAACTCCTGAAGAAGAGCAGTTTTAATTTTCAGATCTTTTTTGATCTGCTCCTCGGTTATCTTCCGCTCTGTAATATCCCTAAAAATGCCAAGATGGACAGATTTATCTGCAATAAATATTTCTCCACCTGAACTAATTTCTACAGGTACAATAGATCCATTTTTGCATTGGATTTCTACTTCTTGAAAAATACTACCTCGATGCTTTACTGCTTCTTTAAAACTTGTTGTATATCTTTCTATGTTGTTTTGAGGGTGGATAAAGGATTGATTTTGACCTATCAATTCGTCTCTAGAATATCCGGTTAATTCCAAAGCTTTATTATTCACATCTAAAATAGTACTAGTTGCAGGATCAGCCACAAAAATAGCATCATGAGCTGTTTCAAATAACATTTTATATTTTTCTACACATACTTGCAGATTTACTTCTGCTAGTTTGCGCTCGGTTATGTCCCACATATAGGACCGGGTACCTAAAATATTACCTCCTATCTTTATAATATCACAAACATCTATCTCGATATTTATTATTGAACCATCTTTCCGAATCCCCATAAACTCATATCTAGATGGTGCTGCTTTACCTTGAATACGGTTTTTATGGTAGTTGGTAATCATCTCTAAATTGTCTGGATGAATAAATTTTTTATGGTTTTTACTTTTAATTTCTTCTGCAGAAGCTCCAAATAAATTTAGAAATTGTTTATTGAAGTAAATAATGTTTCCATGGACATCATCAACTGCAATAGCAATATTCCCCTTTTCAACTAAATCTTTATATTGTTCTTCACTTTTTTGTAGAGCTTCCTTTGCTTGTTTTTCCTCGGTGATATCAATCATTGAAACAATACTTCTTTTACTACCATGAATTATCTCGATAGAGAGAATTGTGTTTCTGATTTCTCCTTTTGCATTAATCAATCGGACTTCATATTTGTTAGGAACTGATTCCGGATCTTTTATCCTCGCTTTGGAGTTTCTCAACATGGTCAGCAGATCTTCTTTATATACGAATTCGGTCCAGCTTTTCCCAACAAGGTCGGATGCAATATATCCCGTGACAAACTCGCATTCCTTATTAGCTTCAATAATAGTGGTATCTTCGCCTACAACTAAAGTAGCTGTTCCGGTTGCTTCAAAAATGGTTCGGTATTTTTCTTCACTTTCCTTTAATGCCTTATCTGACTGCTTGCGCTCGGTTTTAGATTTTTCCAGTTCGGAAATTTTAATTGTTAGAAGATCTATCTCTTTTAAGAGCTGAGCTTTGGTTTTATTGTTACTTTCCATTTTCTATCTCTTTTATTAGTTGCTTTTGTTTTAAGATTTTCTAATCTATTGCCTTTCACTATTCTGTTGTACACGTTGAATTCAGAACAGTGCTATCATCTTTGCAAAATTACTTCTCAAGAGAATATTTTATATTTCTCCTGTCAAATCTTTTCACGCTTCGGTTTGTTCTATTTTTCCATTTCCTTAAAATCAGGATTATAATCTATGCTATAATAATACTACTCACAAAAAAAGAACCCGGCAGAAACCGGGTCCTTAATTTACAGCGTATCTTACCTATTATTTTGTTCTGAAGAACTCAATACGTCGATTTTTTACTATTTTCATGATTAAGTGCTTCAAAATCCATATTCATTCACATCCTTTAAAAGATAGCATCTTTCAGGATCATTGGTTCCAGACGATGTATTGAGCCTTTCCCTTCAAAAAAGCAGTGATCACTTATCATGTGAATATTGAGCGGTGTCCAATTTATCTCGATCCCATTTCCCAGGTTCATTAATGAGATCATACCCTTGCGGTAAACTCCCGGATGCCCGAAAGGACAGATCAATTTTCCCCGAAATGATTTATAATTCACTTCATATTTCTCATCAATAATGATGGAGCTATCATAGCTTTCAAAAGCAGAATCGGTGAAATATTGCAACCTGTCAGCGATCATTTTGGTGGTGAGATCAAGTCTATCGAGTTCTGCTCGATCCGTGGATATAATCTCGCTGTAATTACGTTTGTCTTTACCCAAAAACCCCTCAATACTCATCTGTCCGGGTATTAGGTTTTTATGGATCTTTTTTTCTTTCGGTGTTTCCTTCATCATACCTCTCTTCTAAGTAAAGCTATCATAATAGATCTTTTCTTCTGGAATACCTCGTTTGGTTAAATCCTTAACACATGCCGCGATCATACCCGGACTACCGCAAAGATAGGCTTCCGTATTGTCTGGATATTTAATAAATTCATCAAAAAACGGCAACACATAACCACAACGACCATCCCATTCACAGACTTCTGTTGGCTGGGAAAGAACTGGATAATATTTGAAATCATGCATTTCCTTTTCCAGGTTTTCAAACATTTCAGTGTGATATAATTCCTTTCTTTGCCTTGCTCCAAAGAAATATCCCAACCTGCGTTTGCTATTTCTTTTCGCCAGGAATTCCAGCATTGATTTTATCGGAGCCTTACCACTGCCGCCTGCTACGAACAACATATCAGCTTCTGTATCACGGATGAAGAAATCACCAAATGGTCCTGTGAAATTCACTTCATCTCCAATTTTCAGATGCTCGTGCACCCAGGTAGTGCAAATACCTTCCGGTACTTTGCGGATGATGAGTTCAATGGAATCAGTATGATCTGGGCTGCTGGAAATGGAATAAGCCCGACTAATTGATTGCCGAACTTTGCCATAGCGTTGTGAAACAAGTTGCACATACTGTCCTGCCTTGAAATCGATCTGGGTTGGTTCAATCAATTTAAAAGTTATCTCTTTTATATCGTAAGTCATATCTTTAATATCAGTTACTTTTGCCCTGAATTTTTTAATATTATAAATATCTTCAGGAATCCGGATCTCGATATCTTCTTTTACTTTTACCTGGCAGGAAAGTCGAATATTGTCCTTTATTTCATCTTCAGAAAGGAATGGTTTTTCGGTAGGCAGTAGCGGACCGCCACCAGATTCAACCTTACATTTGCAAAAACCACAGCTTCCTCTTCCACCACAAGCAGAAGGTAAATAAATTTTCTGTTCATTTAAAGAGGAAAGCAGCGAATCTCCACCTTTAACAACAATCTCTTTTTTCTTGTTGATGTTTATCTTGCATTCACCGTAGTTAGCAAAGAAAAAATCGGCAATCACAAGTAGTAATGCCAAAAAGCTGGAAATTCCAGCTACGATCAGAACTGTATTTAATATTGTACTTATCATTAAATTCCTTTTTTACTGAATGACCACAATACCAGAAAAACCAACAAAAGCTAACGCCATGATACCTGTAATAATCAAACTGAGACCAGCTCCCACCAAACCTGTTGGAACATATTTTTCTTTGATCCTTTGCCTGATACCTGCCAAAGCTAGAATTGCCAATAACCAACCTAAGCCGCTTCCAGCTCCATAAGCTACCGATTGAATGAAACTGTAGTTTCTGATGATCATGAAAAGCGACACTCCCAGGATGGCACAATTCACAGTGATGAGCGGTAGAAAAATTCCTAATGAATAATAGAGAATCGGTGAAAAACGCTCCATCACCATTTCAGTGAGCTGAACAAAAGCAGCGATTACAATGATGAAAATAATATATTGAAGATAGATAATATCAAGTGGAACCAGGATATAATGATAAACTACATAATTGAGCGCTGAAGTCATTGTCATCACAAAAACAACTGCCATGCCAAGTCCGATAGAGGAATCTACTTCTTTTGATACAGAAAGGAAAGAGCACATTCCCAAAAAGTTCGTGAGCAGGATATTACTGGTAAAGATGGCAGCAATAAAAATAATAAACGCGTTCAGTTCCATAATCTATCCTCTTTTTAATTTAGGTGTGTTTATGACCCAGATGAGAATTGCCAGCATGAAAAATGCACTGGGAGCCATCACCATGATTGACCATTTTGTCCACCAATCACCGAGAAGTGGAATCCCGAATACTGATCCAAATCCAAATAGTTCTCTCACAAAGGCAATTATCAGTAAAACTAAAGTATAACCGACTCCAGCTCCAATACCATCGATCATGGAATCGATTGGAGCATTCTTACCGGCAAACGCTTCAGCTCTTCCCATGATTATACAATTAGTTATGATCAACCCGACATACGGTCCCAGAGATTTGCTGATCTCGGGATAATAAGCTTTTAGGAACAGGTCAACGATAATCACATAAGAGGCAATTATCAGAGTTTGCACCATCATGCGAATACGTTTGGGAATTAGATCGCGGATCATAGAAATGGTAAAGCTGGACAAAGCCAAAGTGAAGATCACACCTAATCCCATAACCAGGCTATTCAGCATCAGATTGGTTACAGCCAATGCGGAACAGATACCTAAAATCTGCCTCCAAACCGAATTCTGGGTAAAGGCACTGGTTATAAATATTTCTTTTTTCTTCATAGCTCTGCTCTCAGTTTCGGACTATATTTTTTCACATTTTTGTAGATCATATCCACCACAGCTTTGCTGGAAGCAGTTGCTCCTGTGATCTGGTTAATCTCACCATTTTTACCGATTTCATTTTCAGGAATCAATACAAAACTCCTGACAATATCGTTATCTATCAGAATTTTTCCTTTAAATTGATCTTTAAACCAGTTTTCTGTGATCCTGCCACCCAAACCAGGTGTTTCGTTTTGATTTACAATCTCAATATTGATGATCTCATCGAAGTCGGGGGTAACCGATAACAAAGCTTGAATCGTTCCCCACAAACCACTACCGGAAATTGGGAAACAAAAACCCAACAAAACGGAATCTATCTTAGCTTCATAAAACAATAGACTTTCCATTTCCTGAATAGTTATGTATTTAGTAAAATCGTTTTCAATATCCTCTGTAGGAAGTTCAAAAACATTCAGAACCATTTTCTTGAGTTGTGTCTGGTTATACTTCGTTACTTTATCTATAGACAATTGATAAAAAGTAGCTAAGATACCGATGAAAATTATGGTGATGATAAGCATGAAGACAACTGGATATATTCTGGTTTCCCTGAACAGTTTCTTCTTACCTGCCATTTTTATTAACCTTAATTTGGCTCAAACCAAATTCTATGATAGGCATGAAAATATTTCCTAAAAGCAGCGCAAACATGAAACCTTCTGTGAAAAGAGAAAATTTACGAATGAACACTGTGAGGAATCCAACCAACAGACCATATATCCAGATAGCAGTTTTTTGTTTTGGTAATGATACAGGATCTGTGATCATGAAAATTGCCCCGAACATCAGACCACCACTCAGCAGAAAAGGAAGCGGATTGTTCCCATAAAAAATGATAGTAAAAAGAGAAAACGAAATCAATACAGAAAGCATGGCTTGCCATTTTGCAGTTTTTGTTAAGATAAGATAAATTCCAGCCAGCAGGATAAGAATCGCTGAAGTTTCTCCCATACTACCGGAGATTGTGCCCAAAAACAATTGTGGTAGTTTCGTCAAGGTTGCTGAATTATTAAACTCGATCATTGGTGTAGCGGTTGTGATCAAGTTGGGATTTTGCCAAACGGCAAATCCCGCTGGAAACTTTGTAAACGGCTGCAGCCATTGCATAGTCATGGCATTGGGAAATGAAATGTAGATGAATATTCTTCCCACAATGGCAGGATTGAACACATTCATACCGAATCCGCCGAATACCATTTTTCCAAAACCAATTGCTACTATCGAACCAATTGCTGCCATCCAGAAGGGAATTGTAGGAGAAAGAGTGAGAGCTAATAATGAACCGGTAACAAAAACTGCCATTGATACTTTGCCGGATTTCTTTTTACGGATAAACATGTACTCTGTGAGAAAGGCAAAAATATTCGAGATCAGTACAACAGCCAGAACTCGCCAGCCAAAAAGAAAAATAGAAAAAAACATAATAGGAACAAGCGCATATAGTACTTTATCCATCATTTTTTGTTTTAATATCAAGTTTTTCATTATCTTCAGATTGCTTTTAAAAGTTCCCTTAGTTTCTTGATATGAGCAGCTTCTTCGTTGATGATGGCATCGACTGCTTCATCGGCTTTATGCCCTTTGACGTGCTTGGAAAAAGAAAAAAAGAAGAGAATAGTATCTTTCTCAAATTGAATGGCATATTTCAGGAGTTCTTCAATATTCTCTGCTTTCTGAGCCAATTGAATTGCTTTATCAGGTTCGTAGAATACATGAGTTTTTACTATTGATTCCATATAAAATTGAGCCTCTTCCCAGTTGGAACTTTGTCCCATATCCACGTTATCGATCTTATTTCTCAGTGCCCGGAAAAATTTTTCATGTTCTTTCTCGTCATTTCTCAATATCGTCAATATTGATTTTGTCTGAATATTAAGATCAGATCTCTGCAGAGCTTTGTCGTAAAAAGCATAACCGTTTTGCTCCATTTTCACAGCCATCTCAATAATATCATTTTTCGTGAAAATACTCATTGATCCTCCTTGTTTTTTCCTTGAAAGGATTTCTTTCAATAGTTCTTCTAGCTTAATCCTTTCAAGGTTTCTTTCATGTTTATTATCAACCTTAAAATTGCTAACTGCCAACTTCTTTGAAAGAAGCGATTTCAAGGTTTTCTGTTATTTTAATCTTAAAATAAACCTTTAATTGAGCCATGCTCATCTATATCTATCTGCATTGCAGATGGTGTTTTAGGAAGACCCGGCATTCTCATAATATCTCCTGTTATCGGAATTAAGAATCCTGCCCCTGATGCTATTAATATCCTACGGACTGTTACAAGAAAATCTTTGGGTCTGCCTAAAAGTTTCGGATTATCAGAAAGAGATTTTTGAGTTTTAGCTATACAAATAGGTAATTTATCGTAACCACTCTTTTTAATAAGGCGGAGGTCTCTTTTAGCTTCGGTAGTAAAATCTATCTTTTCGGCACCATAGATCTGTTTAGCAACTGCAAGGATCTTGTCTTCTACCGGAGAATCCCAATTATATAATGGATTAAGTTTACAAACATAGTTTTCTATTAAATTTGAAACTTTTTCTGCAAGATCCAGACCGCCTTCTCCGCCTTTACCCCAATAATCTACAATGGAAGCATCAAAACCATTTTCTTTGGCAAATTCTTCTACGATTTGTAATTCTTCATCTGTATCAGTGTAGAATTTATTTATAGCCACAACTGACTTCATCCCGAATTTCCTGATGTTCTCTAAATGTTTCTCTAAATTTACCAATCCTCTTTTAACAGCTTCTGCATTGGGTTTTGATAGATCTTTTACTTTAATTCCGCCATGATGTTTGATAGCACGTACAGTAGCAACAAGTATAACAGCTGAAGTACAAAACTTACCATATGGGCAGACTATATCAAAGAATTTTTCTGCACCCAGATCGAATCCGAAACCAGCTTCTGTAATTACATAATCGGAAAGTTTTAAAGCCGCTTTGGTTGCTATTATGCTGTTTGTTCCCTGCGCAATATTGGCAAAAGGACCTCCATGAATTAATGCAGGAGTATTCTCAATTGTCTGTACTAGATTTGGTTTGAGAGCATCTTTCAAAAGAGAAGTAATTGCTCCTTCAAATCCCATATCTTTCACTATAATAGGTTCATTATCATATGTATAAGCAACTGTAATTTCAGAGATTTTTCTTTTCAGATCATTAAGATCATTGGAAAGACAAAGAATAGCCATGATCTCAGAAGCTGGAGTTATGTCGAAGCCATCTTCACGAGGAACTCCCTGGGTTTTACCTCCTAATCCTATCACTACATTACGCAAAGAACGGTCATTCACATCCATCACTCGTTTCCAGGCAACAGTTCGGGGATTGATGCGAAAAGGATTGCCGTTGTAGATCGAATTATCAATTAGTGCTGCAAGATTATTATTAGCTGCAGTTACAGCATGCATATCCCCAGTAAAATGTAGATTAATATCCTCCATTGGCAATACTTGAGAATAACCACCACCAGCAGCTCCTCCTTTAATTCCAAAAATCGGACCCAATGAAGGTTCTCTGATAGCAGCAATGGTCTTCTTTCCTAACTTGTTCATTGCCTGCGCTAACCCAATAGAAACAGTAGTCTTCCCTTCACCAGCCGGGGTTGGTGTAATGGCTGAAACCAGGATCAGTTGACCATCAGATCGATCTTTGAGTTTCTCAATAGCTTCTAATTTGATCTTGGCTTTGTAATCTCCATATAATTCAATATCATCAGCAGAAAGTCCTATTGTTTTGGCAATTTCTGTGATCTTTTTCATTTTTGCATTTTGAGCAATATCAATATCACTTTTCATAGCATGCTCCTTTATTTAATATTTTAATGAGAATTAGTCCTTCTTTGATGGATCTTTCTAGTGGCAACAGCAAGAAGAAAACTAAATTATATGAACTCATTATAAATTATAATTCTCTTTTGATTTTCGCTAATAATACAACGTGTGAAACTTCCTCATCAATAATTTTTTTAATGATCTTTTGAGTTGTGGTATCGGAAGTATTTTGATGCAAAGAGTGGAAAAAGATCAAGGTATCTTTTTCAAAGTGGATAGCAGAATCAATTATATCAATTTCGTTAGCTGCTTCAATCGCTGATTTTATAGCGGCATCCGGTTTGTTGAAAACATGTGAATCAGAAATAGCTTTCAAAAAGGATGCAGCAGCTTGCCATTCCACCTGATCGCCCATTGTATCAAATTCATTATCAGTTCTTAAACTTTTAAAAATACGCTCATGATTGATTTCTTCATTTCGCAGGCGTTCAATAAGCTCTTTAGCTTTGTTGCTTAAGTCTTTTCTCTGTAAAACCGTGTCATAGAATTGATAACCACTTTTTTCAATTTGAATTGCGAGCTCTATGACTTCATTAAGTGAAAATTCCATTATTTTTCCCCTTTAATTTTCTTTCAAAATATGTTCATCATATAAAGTTTCAAATTGTAATTTGTGACCAGCTTCTTCGCTGGCAAGTTTTAAGAAAAGTGTTTCCAGTTCAGTATCAGGAAAATTTCCTGCCAAATTTGTATAAAGTTTCTGAGCTTGTTCTTCTTTTTTCATGGCAATGATCAGGATGTCCTGATATGTCATATTGTCATAGGGTTTTACGTCCACAATATACTCGCTGATATTAAGATTAGTAACCTGTTTCACAGTAATTTCCTGAAAACCTTTAGATCTGATGTTCTCTAAGATCACAATATGACCTTTTTCCATGTTTTCAAGATCTTTCAACATTTCTTTCCGAGCTTGGAACTTTGTTTTCTGCTGTAATTCCTGATAGAATTCTACAGCTTCTTTTTCACCATCAATGGCAAAATCGATCGCTTCATTGAACTTTTCTTTTGTCATTTTTACTCCTAGTTTTTATAACCTATAAGATTTATCCTAAGGCTACATCTAATGTCATCATTACCGCAAAACCAATCATGGCTCCGATAGTGGCAACATCTGTGTTTCTATCTTGCTGTGCTTCCGGGATCAATTCTTCTACAACAACATAGATCATAGCACCTGCTGCAAAAGCTAAGGCATATGGCAAGATCGGACGCATTAAGATAACAGCAGCAGCACCTATCACACCGGCAATTGGTTCAACAACTCCAGATAGCTGCCCATACCAGAAACTCTTAGCTCTGGAAAGTTTTTCTCGGCGCAGGGGAATGCTAACGGCTACACCTTCCGGAAAATTCTGAATTCCAATTCCCACAGCCAAACCGATTGCACCAGCCAAGGTAACCGCTGGCAGATTTATAGCTAAAGCTCCAAACGCTACACCTACAGCCAGTCCTTCCGGTATATTGTGCAGAGTTATTGCCAAAACCAGCAACACACTTCTTTTCCAGTTTGTAGGAATTCCCTCTGCTTCATTCATGGGCAATCCCAAGTGCAAATGCGGCAAGATCCTATCGGCTATCCAGAGAAATGCTCCTCCAGCCAGGAAACCTATGAGAGCGGGTAACCAAACCGGTAATGAGCTCACTTCCTGTGTCATCTCAATAGCAGGAGCCAATAGTGACCAGAAACTGGCAGCGATCATCACACCTGCAGCAAAACCAAGCATCGCATCCAATACAGGGCGCTTTATTTCTTTGAAGAAAAATACCATAGCTGCACCCAGAGCTGTGAGAAACCAAGTGAATAAAGTTGCAATAAAAGCCTGAAATACCGGACTTAAGTCCTTGAACCATTCCCAGATCATTGAATCCTCTTAAAATCGGTGAGTGGAACAGCAGAAATCCACTGCTCCACTCTAAATCGAATTAATCAATTGGACTAAAGAGATCTTTGCCTACACCACATTCGGGACATACCCAATCTTCCGGTAGATCAGCAAATGCAACATTGTCATTTTCCGCTGGGTCATATACCCAACCACAAGCATCACATACATACTTTTGCATTTTTTCCTCCTATTTAGAATTTATTAATAATTTTCTACGTGAACTTCGAAATACGCCTGTGGATGTTTACACACAGGACAAATCTTTAGTGCCTCTATTCCTTCGTGGATATGACCACAATTCAAACATTTCCAATATACTTTTCCACCTTTGATAAATACAGATCCATTCTCAATATTTGCCAGAAGTTTTTTGTAACGCTCTTCATGTTTCTTCTCCACTGCAGCAATACCTTCGAACATTGTTGCAATATCCTTGAAGCCTTCATCACGGGCATCTTTTGCCATATTTGGATACATCTCTGTCCATTCATAATTCTCACCACTGGCAGCAGCTTTTAGGTTAGCTGCAGTATCTCCCAATTCACCCAAAGCTTTGAAGTGCAACTTGGCATGTTCCATCTCATTCTTAGCAGTTTCCAGGAACAGATTATAGATCTGCTCATAACCTTCTTTTTTGGCAACTTTGGCAAAATATGTGTACTTATTTCTTGCCATCGATTCTCCGGCAAAAGCATCCCAAAGATTTTTTTCTGTTTTTGTTCCTTTTAATTTTGACATTTATCCTCCTGATTTTAGCCACTGACACTCACTGATCAATACTGAAAGTATACACCAATAAGTCAGCATTTTAGCTGTGTAAGCCTTGTGGTATTTATTTTACTTCGGCTCCCAATAACATCTTTTGGGTGAAATTATCAACTCTTCTTTTTTCAATTCTTTCATTGCTTTATCGACATCTTTTTTATCAAGCTTGCTTAACTCAACAATTTCTCCACCTTTTAAGGGTTTCCCCGCTGTTTTCATCGCATCTAAAACAACCTGTTTATTTTCAAACATTTTCTCTCCTTATTTTGCTACTGACTCTCACTGACTTACTCGGAATTTTTCTGACAACAAATTCATACTTGGTTAATAGGATACAAATCTCATTATCTATGTTTTGTCTGTGCAAGTCTTGTAGCTATTTTCTAACTCTTCCATAGTCCGTGCAGATTACACCATTCACGTACTTCTTTGATGTCTTCTTTTTTAACTGGGAACCATGCATCCGGAGCTTTTTCTGGTTTCAACTCTTTACGATAAACTTTACAGCCTGTAAGCACTTCGATGAACTTGATATAATGTTTTTCCAACATGGGATGAGCTGTATTTTGCCCGACTTTTACCAAAACCCCACCATCTTTTTCTTCAACGAATGGAACTTGGTTTTCCACAGAAGCAACTTCAGTTTTAGCAATCAGCATTGTCATGGGCTGCCCACAACATACCACAGCCGGAGCACCTTCAGTTAAAATTTCAACAACATTTCCACATTTTTCGCAATAATAAATCTCTCTTAATTGTGTCATTTTTTCCTCCTTATTTATTCGGTTACCGGTGGTGTAAAAGTGCGTACTCCCAATTCATTATCCATCATTAAAAGTCCGTGACCTTTACCGCCGATTAATTTCAACTTATCCAAAATTGCTTCCATTGATGCTTCTTCTTCCACCTGTTCATCCACGAACCAGTTCAAAAAGCTCTTTGTTGCATGATCTTTCTCTTCTATAGCCAAGTCCATTAGCTCATATATGGATTTGGAAATGAATATTTCATGCCCCAGAGCAAGCTCGAATATCTCTTCCACAGAAACGAAATCTGTTTTTGGATCTTCCAACTTTTTCAGCAGAACTCTTCCACCACGCTCATTTACAAAATTATAAAATTTCATAACATGAAATCTTTCTTCCTGAGCTTGAACAATAAAGAAATTTTCAAATCCGCTCAATCCCTCTGCGGCAAAATAAGTTGCCATTGAAAGATACAGATACTCGGAAAATAATTCTTTATTGATCTGCACATTAACTGCATTTTCAATCTTTTTTGATAACATTTTTACTCCTATTTTTCTTTTATTTTTTTTATCGCTGCATCATAATCTGGTTCCTGTATAATTTCAGGAACCAGTTCGGTATATTTTACAACTCCACCTTCATTTAACACGATCACGGCTCTAGCCATTAATCCAGCCATTGGACCATTCACGATCTTCACTCCGATCCCCTCACTGAAGTTTGAATCTCTCATCTCACTCAAGGATATAACATTTTTCAAACCCTCTGCAGCACAGAATCTGGCATGAGCAAATGGTAAATCTTTCGAGATACACAGAACAACGGTATTGTTCAATTTCTCTACTTCAGCATTGAATCTCCGAACCGACGCTGCG
This sequence comes from Candidatus Cloacimonadota bacterium, assembly GCA_027858325.1. Classification (GTDB taxonomy): domain Bacteria; phylum Cloacimonadota; class Cloacimonadia; order Cloacimonadales; family TCS61; genus Tenebribacter. Next base: position 215 of record JAQICU010000041.1, on the reverse strand, counting down.
CATACTCCAGTATCCAGGCTTGGAAAAATATTAAGTACTATCTTCTTTCCTCTGAAATCTTTTATTCCCACGTCTGAAAGATCTGTTTTTGTTAATTTGAATTGAAGATCATCTAAATTTGCACCAACTAGAGGAATATCACCGATCGTATTTATTTCATTTCCTTTTAAAGTTATTTTAGCCATTTTTCCTCCTATTTTAACTTATTTCTGTTT
>JAQICU010000359.1 GCA_027858325.1 Candidatus Cloacimonadota bacterium | reverse complement strand
ATGAAAAAGTGTGATAATTCCTGCACCGGAGCGAAGAGCTGCTCTTGAAGCCAAAATAGCAGCACCGGTAAATCCGGGAGAACCGGCAATTATCCCGATCTTCCCATAATTTCCTTTATGAGAGAATCTACTGCGGTATGGGAATATCACATTTTCACAAGTTGCCAATTTAGCCTTAAGTAGAAATTCTTCAAACACATCAGCAGGAACTCCAATATCTATAACCAGAACTTCCCCGCTTTTTTCTCTGCCTTTTCCCAATAATTGGCCATATTTATTAGCTGCCATTGTAAGGGTGAAATCAGCTTCTACGGCAACTTCTGCCTGACCTGTATTAGCATCTACTCCGCTGGCAATATCTATCGCTACAATTGTTTTCGCAGAAGAATTTATCTTATCTATTATATCAGCTCGCCAGCTCTTAATCTCACCTTTTAAACCAACTCCAAAGATTGCATCTATAATCAGATCAAACTCAGATAGATCAACTGGCTCTTTTTCAATTTTATTTATCTTTATATTAATGCCTTCACACTTCTTGTAATTATTGAGAGTTTCCTGACTCATTTTATCTATACTTCCCATCAAGAAAATTTCGGGAGTATGATTTAAATTTTTCAGGATACGCGCAATTACAAACCCGTCTCCACCATTATTTCCACTTCCACAAAAAAGTGCAATTTTGCTTTCCTGTGAAACAAGATCATTTATAAATTCACTGCATCCTTTCCCGGCATTTTCCATTAATTTCTGACCTGGAATTCCAACTTTTTCAATTGTAAATTTATCAATTGCATACATCTCTTCGCGGGAGAGTACAAACATTTTAACTTCAATATAGTTTTAGTGAATCAATTTACTAAACATAATAATATGAATCCTCAATATCCTCGATAAGCCGTTTGCTTTCGCAAGCCAACTTTTTTTAAACCTCCGGCAACACGATCTCAAACGTAGTTCCGACTCCAGCTTCACTTTCCAAAACTCTTATTCTTCCATTGTGGTATTCTTCCACAATACGGTGTGCAAGACTAAGACCCAGACCCCAGCCACGCTCTTTACTGGTAACACCCGGGCGGAATATTTTCTTGAACATTCTTTTTTGCATTCCAATTCCTTCATCTGCAATATGAATATATGTTTTACTTTTGTTTGAAATTGCTGTTACTGTAATATTTCCGTCCTTTTGTTTCATTGCATCGATACTATTTTTAATCAGATTTTCCAGAGTCCATTTTATCAGATCGGGATCAAGATTTATCTTCTTATCCTTAATTTCACTTTCAAATGTCATTTCAATTTTATTGGAAACAGCCGGTAATCTACGTTCAAAATGCTCTATCGTTTCCTGTATGATATCATGCAAACTACAGGATTGAAATTTCATAACAGAACCAACTTTTCCAAAGCGGGAAGCAATCTTGGTAAGCCTTTCAATATCAGTTCTCATAAAATCCAGCATTTCTTGAAGATCTTTACTGTCTTTACAATTTTGCATTTTAGAATACAGCACATCTATCCACCCACTTAATGAAGAAAGTGGAGTTCCAAACTGGTGGGCAGTTTCTTTTGCTAAACCAACCCAGAGGATATCACGCTCAGTCTTCTTGATCGTATAAACCCAGTACATTCCCAGAAAAATGTAAATAAATATCACTGCCATTCCAACATATGGCATAATCTTTAACTGTTTCATTGTTTGGGAATCACCATAGAATACGTAGCTGTAGATCTTCTTATCATCTTTACTTAATTGTAGAGGGATCATAGATTGTTTCGATTCCATATCTTTAACCATATTTTTTAGAATGGTTTGCTGACGAGTTTCCAATTGATCGAAATTCTTTTTCGGAATATCTATGTTTTCCCATGAGAACGGGGATTTAAGGCTATCTGTAAGAATAATTGGATAATCAATTCCAGGCAGGATCTCATCCATGAAGTATTGGAAAAGAAAGTGCTCCAGGTTCACATCGGTAGGCATACCAACAAATTTTGAGTAAAGATCCGGCACTATCTCTACATCTTTTTTAACATTGTTAATTACAATATTTGTAAAAACAATAAATAATACAAGAAGCAGCACACTTCCAGTAATAAAATACATTTTTAGAAAGATGCTTCTGTCATTCACTTTCTTTTGTAATTTCCCAGATCTCATCTAATTGCTCCAAGCTTGCATTAAGCATATTTTTATTATTATTATTAAAATGGTTTTCCACTTTTTTGAATCGTTTCTCAAATTTCCTGATAGTTCTTTTTAGAGCTGATTCCGTATCGAATCCCGATTTCCTGGCAATATTAACTATTGAGAAGAGCATATCCCCCAATTCATTTTGCATCTCTTCAATATCTTTATTCTCGTATGCTTCTTGAAATTCATTAACCTCTTCTTCCAGTTTATCTACTGCCGGAGCTACATCCGGCCAGTCAAAACCGACTGATGCTGCTTTTTCCTGCATTCGCTGTGCTACAATTAGTGCCGGCATTTGTTTTGGAATTCCATCAATGGCAGAAGTGCGGGAATGCTTTTTTTCTTCCAATTTTATTCGTTCCCAATTCATCTTCACTCCATCGGCATCTGTGGCATGACCATCACTAAAAATATGTGGATGTCGTCGGATAAGTTTGTCATTAATTTTTGTGAGCACATCTTCCATTTTAAATCTATTTTTTTCTCTGGCAATTTGTATCTGCATCACGATATGCAGCATAAGATCACCCAACTCTTCCGAAAGGTGCTGATAATCTTTATTTTCAATTGCTTCTACAGATTCATATAATTCTTCTATGAAGTTTGGGATCAAAGACTCATGAGTTTGTTTTAGATCCCAGGGACAACCGTTTTCTTTATCACGTAGTTTTTCTATGACCTCTACCAATTTATCAAATTCCTTCATTTTTCCTCATGTTCTTCTATGCGTTCTTCAATATTTATTTCTTCCGGTACAATATAAACATTGTTTTCCCAGCTTTCAACTGTTTTTTCATTTTTTATTTTTTTTCTTATCACCCCCACGATCAAAATAAGCGGAAGCACTCCCCATATGAGTCCGGTAGAAGCCATTAATATTGCAGTCTTAAAATGGGTTTTGGAATAAACTTCAAACTGATCTGAGAACGTTCTGGTAGGCATGAAGAAGCTGTTTAAGAACGCTATCTCGAAGTTTCCAGTTGATCCGGCTTTATCCCAGAGCCGATAAAATGATCTCCTCTTTTTTGTGTAAAGATACTTAACTGCCAATCCCGATTTTGCATAAAATGATTCCCATTCGATCATATTTACAGGATAAGCCTTTTTCATCTGTTCAAGCTGCCTTGAGTTTCCCAAAATATAGTTTTTAGCAAAATTCAATTCACGTTCAATCCCCATATCATTAGAAAAATAGACAGCCATGCCTTCATTGAACCAGAGCGGCGGATCTTTCCAAAAAGAACCTACAAAATGATGAATGTATTCATGCAGCAAAAGTTTGCGGATATTAGAAATGTTTTTTAGATACTTTGGATTTTTCAAGAAAATAGTTCTGCTTTGTCTGTGATAAAAACCGGAACTGAATTCCAAAATTGCAGAGTGCTGATTCGTCCAACCGTCATAAACCTTACTGTCAGGTGCTATCACTACATTTACTGGAATATCAAGATAGGACCCCACACTTTTCTGAAATGACAGGATATCTTTATCTAACTGGATGATGAATTTTGAAGCAGCGATTGTATCCTTTGCTTCTGCAAATAGAATAATATCTTGATAGTATATTTTATCATATTTTATGTTTTCGGCTGATAATGTGGATAGAAAGCAAAATAAAATGACGGTGATAAGTACGTTTTTTAGTTTGAACGTATTAAGCTCCCAGAATGCGTTTTCTAATCTTATCAGTGAGTTTTTGTATATCGAATGGTTTAAAAACCACGTCCTGCAGTCCTGCTTCTCTAGATTTTACTACAATATGATCCGGGTCATATCCAAAGCCGGTCATCATGATTATAGGCAGATCTTCATTGAATTCTTTGGCACGGGAATAAAGTTCGTAGCCATCCATATCCGGCATGGCAATATCCGTTAGTAAAAGGTCTATACCTCCAGCCATAATTCTCTTTAATGCCAGATAACCTTCGTTCTCACAGATCACTTCCAACTCAGAGCAACATTCCTCCAGTTCCATTTTAAGGTAGTCTGTTATCGAAACATCATCATCAACAATTAAAATTCTATGAACCATAACCAAACCCCAGTTTAAAATTCAGATCAAGTTAGATCCGATCTGATCTTAAGCTGTGACTTTTTATAGAACTCATTTATTCTATCAAGAATTATTTTATCCTTTTTATTTACGAGATATTTATAAACTATCCAGCGTTCTGATAGTTGAGCTTTATTGAAAGCCAATATTTCGTTCTCCCTGAATTCTACTGTCACAAGCTGGAATTCATCTTTGCTTCCGTTCTCAATTATTCCGTTTAATCTTCCATCTTTAATTATTAAAACTCTATCGTTTTCAGTGAATTCCAGATTTAAATTTTTGGTAATATTAATGAACTTTAAGTATTCTAAAT
>JAQICU010000332.1 GCA_027858325.1 Candidatus Cloacimonadota bacterium | reverse complement strand
GTGGAGAAGCTGTTGAAGAAAAAACAGAATTTGACGTTGTTTTAACTAGCTCTGGAGCAAAAAAGATCCAGGTTATTAAAGTTGTTCGTTCAATTACAAAATTAGGTTTGAAAGTAGCTAAAGAATTAGTTGATAATGCACCAAATCCTGTTGTTGAAGGTGTTCCAAAAGAAGAAGCTGAAACCATCAAAGCTCAAATTGAAGAAGCTGGTGGATCGGTAGAAGTTAAATAGTTAACAGAATTAATATACGGAAGTGAACCTTTGTTCACTTCCGTTACCTTATTTATAATGATGGAAATTTGTACGATATTTTAATTGTACGCTAAGAAATAAGGAGTATAAACTTTTGAAAATTCAAAATTTTTCTCGTATCAGAAAGAAAGCTGAACAGTCTGGGCTTCCTTTCGTACACGTTCCAAATCTTCTTTCAATGCAAATTGATTCTTATAATCAATTTCTGCAGAAAGAGGTTCATCCACAAAAACGTTACGAAGAAGGACTCCAAGCTGTTCTCAAGTCAATATTTCCGTTAGAAGACCAAAAAGGGATCTACTACCTCGAATATATTGATTATATTGTACTTAAAGAAAAATACTCAACCGATGAATGTATCGAAAGAAATCTTTCCTATCAAGCGCCTGTGAAAGCTAGAATGAGATTAGTCATTTATGATGAAGAAATTCTTAAAGAGACAGGTGACAAAAGGGTTAAAAGCACGATCGAGCAAGATGTATTTCTTGGCGAGATCCCTCTGATCACGAATCAGGGTACATTCATTATCAACGGAGCTGAACGCGTTATTATTAGTCAGCTTCATAGATCTCCCGGTATTTTTTTCTCAGAAGCAAAACATCCCAGCGGTAAGATTTTAAATTCTGCTAAGCTGATCCCCTATAATGGTTCATGGCTTGAATTTAATATGGATAGTTACGATGCTCTATTTGTGCTTATTGATAAAAGACGGAAGCTTCCGGCAACTGTTTTATTACGTGCTGTTGGACTTTCAACCAACGACGATCTCAGAAATTATTTCTATGAAAAAGAAAAGATCGATGTGAAAAAAGCTAACAACCGATTCCTTTTTGCTGATGTTATGAACAGAGAAACCGGTGAAATCCTTTTTGATGCCGGTAGTGAAATCGGAAATGATGAAATCGAAGCAATGGTTGAAGGTGGAATTAAAAAGATCGATGTTATTAAAACTAGTTTTGAGATTACCAGGAAAATAATTGAACAAACAATAGCAAAAGATCAAACGACTACCCAGGAAGAAGCATTAAAGAAAATATATACACTTATCCGTCCTGGTGAAGAGCCTACATATGAAATTGCTTTAGACCTTTTTAATAGAATGTTCTTTAATGAGAGAAGATACAATCTTGGAAAAGTAGGACGTCATAAACTTAATACTCGCTTAGGTTTAAACATTGATATTAACACTCATGTTCTAACAAAAGAAGATCTTATTGCGATCATAGATAAATTGATCGCTGTATACAAAGATGAAGATAAAATTGACGATATTGACCACCTGGCAAACAGAAGAGTGAGAACTGTTGGAGAACTCCTTGCTGAGCAATACAACATTGGTCTTTCACGTGTTGCCAGAACTGCAGTTGAGAGAATGTCAATAGCTAACCCGGATGAAGTTACACTTCACGACCTTATAAATAGCAATGCACTTATCGCTGTTGTACAGTCATTCTTCCTCACAGGTCAGCTTTCCCAATACATGGAACAAACAAACCCACTTACCGGTATCACACATAAAAGAAGACTATCAGCCCTTGGTCCGGGCGGACTTACCAGGGAACGTGCCGGTTTCGAAGTTAGGGATGTTCACTATTCCCATTATGGTCGTGTCTGCCCTATTGAAACACCTGAAGGTCCAAATATCGGTCTTATATCTTCACCAGCAATGTATGCAAGAGTGAACGATCTGGGATTTTTAGAAACACCTTATATTAAAGTAGAAAATGGTAAGATCACTTCTGATGTTCAGTTTCTTGATGCAAATCAGGAAGAAAATTACATTATTGCACAAGCTAATGTGAATTATGATGAGAATATTAGTATTACTGACGATCTCGTATTTGCTCGTCATCAAGGTGAATTTTTACAGGTAAAACCTGAAAATGTTCAGTTTCTTGATGTCTCTCCACAACAGATAGTTTCAGCATCAGCATCATTAATCCCATTCTTGGAACATGACGATGCAAACCGTGCTCTGATGGGATCGAATATGCAACGTCAAGCTGTACCTTTAATGAATCCGGAAGTCCCAATGGTTGGAACGGGAATGGAGGAGATCATTGCCAAGGATAGTGGCACAGCTGCTATTGCACCTTATGATGGCTTAGTTAAAAAAGTTACAAGTTCCTATGTAGATATTGAAAGAGATAATCCTGATGACAGCATACTTGATATCGGGACTAATAATCGTGTTTATCTAAAAAAATTCGCCCGTTCAAATCAGGACACAGCCATACACCAAAGACCATCTGTTAAAGCAGGTGATAAAGTGAAGAAAGGAGATCTGATCTCTGATGGTCCTTCAATAATTGAGAATAGATTAGCACTTGGCAGTAATTTACTGGTTGCATTCATGCCGTGGTATGGATATAATTATGAGGATGCAATAATTCTCAGTGAAAGAGTTGCTCGTGAAGATCTGCTTACATCAGTCTATATTGAGGAACATGAAGTTCTTGTTCGTATTATGAAAAATGGAAAGGAAGAGCTGGCTTATGATATACCCAACGTTCCAATAAAAGCTCTTCGAAACCTGGATAAATCAGGCATTATAAGAGTTGGATCTGTTGTTAAAGCTGGTGATGTTATTGTAGGAAAGATAACTCCTAAGAATGTGGATATCGATCCTTCCCCTGAAGAGAACCTCATGCGTGCTCTCTTCGGTGATCGTGCCGGAGACTTTACCAACAGTTCACTTAAAGCCAAACCGGGAATGGAAGGTGTAGTTATTGATGTGAAAGTTTTCTCACGTCTTGAATCCACAGAAGAATTTGAAGATCAAGAATTAAAACTGGATTCTCTTCAGCGCATCAAGCAGGAACATAAAGAAAGACAGAAAAAGATCCAGGAATATCTTCAAGGTAAACTGGAGAAAATTCTTATTGGGAATTCAGCTAAGAACATTGTTGATGAAAAAACAAATATGTTCTTTATCCCCTCAGGTAAAAAGATTACAAAAAAAGATTTAATAAAGATCAATTTCAAGCGTCTGAACCTCGATTACGATCTGGTGGAAGATGCTGAGATGAATCAAAACATATACAATGAGATCATCCTGAAAGCTAAAACAGCTTATGAAGAAAGTGACAATATTTTCAAAAAAGCCAAAGAACGTCTTAAGCATGGAGACGAACTTCCTTATGGTGTTCGTAAAATGGTTAAGGTCTATATTGCCAAGAAACGTAAGATCGCAGTTGGTGATAAAATGGCTGGTCGTCACGGAAACAAGGGTGTTATATCCAGAGTTAGTCCGATAGCCGACATGCCTTATTTGGAAAATGGCGAATCTGTCGACATTATTTTGAATCCTCTTGGTGTACCATCCCGTATGAATATCGGTCAGATCATGGAAACCCATCTTGGTATGGCAGCTAGAATACTCGGTGTTCATTTTGAAACACCAGTTTTCGATGGTGCTTCTCTAAGTGATATTGATAAATCAATGAAGAAAGCTAATTTGAATCTGGATGGAAAACAAGTACTCTATGATGGGAAAACAGGTGAACCTTTCAAAGAGAAAGTTACCGTTGGAATCATGTATATGCTTAAATTAAATCACCTGGTTGCTGATAAAATGCATGCTCGTTCTACAGGACCTTACTCACTAATCACACAACAACCATTGGGTGGTAAAGCTCAACATGGTGGTCAGAGATTAGGTGAGATGGAAGTATGGGCTCTCGAAGCTTATGGTGCTTCCCGCCTTCTGGAAGAGATGCTGACTATCAAGAGTGACGATGTTGAAGGTAGAACTAATGCCTTTAAAGCCATAACTAGTGGACTGAATCCCCCTAAACCAGGCATTCCGGAATCTTTCAATGTACTGGTAAGCGAGTTAAAGTCTCTCTGCTTCGACATTGAGTTTCTTGCAGACAAGAAACATAATGGAGGTTTGTAAGTGATTAGAGATATTAAACGAGATAAAAGAATAGAAAATTACGATAAAGTAAGAATCAAGATAGCTTCTCCTGATGCAATCCGCGAATGGAGTTATGGTGAAGTTACAAAGCCGGATACTCTAAACTATCGTACCCTTAAACCTGAAAAAGGTGGTCTTTTCTGTGAAAGGATCTTTGGGCCTGAAAAGGATTATGAATGTAGTTGCGGGAAATATAAGAAAAAGCGTTTCCAAAATACTGTATGTGACCGTTGCGGTGTAGAAATAACTACTTCACGTGTACGTCGTTCACGTTTGGGTCATCTTGAGTTGGCAGTTCCAATCTCACATATCTGGTTTGTAAAAAGTATGCCAAGTGTAATTGGAACACTCCTTAATATGGCGGTTAGCAAACTGGAACGCGTTCTTTATTATGAATCTTATATCGTCCTCAATCCGGGTGATAGTGATTACGAAGAGAACGATTTAGTAAATGTTGATGAATACTATGAGATCAGAGATCGTATAGGTGAAGATTTTATTGCACTTATGGGAGCAGAAGCTATCAAAGTGCTGCTTGAAAAGATCAATCTTGAAGATGAAGCAATGAATCTGCGAACCATCATTAAAATGGAAACTTCCATTCAGAAGAAGCAGAAAGCTATTAAACGCCTTAAGGTTATTGATGCTTTCCGCAAATCCGGCAATAACCCTGCCTGGATGGTTCTGGAAGTTCTTCCTGTTCTACCGCCTACATTGAGACCCTTGGTTCAACTAGATGGTGGCAGATTTGCAACTGCTGATTTTAACGAACTATATCGAAGAGTTATTACCCGTAATAATAGACTTCGTGGTCTTATAGACATTAATGCTCCTGAAGTAATATTGCGAAATGAGAAGCGTATGCTGCAGGAAGCTGTAGACGCTCTTATCGATAACTCTCGAAAATCTAGACCGGTGAAAGGAAGAGGCAATAGACCTCTTAAAGCTCTTGCCGATCAGCTTAAAGGTAAAAGCGGTAGATTCCGTCAGAACTTGCTTGGTAAACGTGTGGATTATTCCGGTCGTTCTGTTATTACAGTCGGACCAAATCTCAAACTGCATCAGTGTGGTTTACCAAAAGAGATGGCTATCGAGCTTTTCAAACCTTTTATAATAGAAAGACTAGAAAAGATCGGTGAAGCTGAAAAAGCAAAAACAGCTAAGAAATTGATTGATAAGAAACGTCCAGAGATCTGGAAGATATTGGAAGAGGTTATCAAAGATTATCCTGTTCTTCTGAATCGCGCACCTACACTGCATAAACATGGTATCCAGGCATTCATGCCGGTACTAACAGAAGGAAAAGCAATAGAACTACATCCACTCGTCTGTATCTCGTATAATGCGGATTTTGATGGTGATCAGATGGCTGTACATGTACCGCTTTCCAATGAAGCTCAGATGGAAGCACGAGTTCTAATGTTATCGACCAGAAATCTATTGCTCCCTGCCAGCGGTAAATTGGCTATGGCGACTAACCAGGATATCGTTCTGGGTAACTATTATCTAACTGTTTTGAAAGATATGCAACCGAAAGATACACAGAAATTGAGATATTTCAGTTCTTCTGATGAAGTTCTACTTGCCTATGAACAGGAAGACCATTTAAAAAACCAGAAAGGTCGTATTGCAGATAAGTTTGATCTCGATCTATATACTTGGATCAATGTTCTCATTGATGGGTCGATGATAACTACAACTATTGGTCGTGTCATCTTTAACCAGATCCTTCCTCCTGAACTACCCTTTAAAAATTACACTTTTACAAAAGGTAAACTGAACGACCTTTCGATGGAATGCTATGAAGCTATCGGACAAGCTAGAACAGCAGTATTTCTTGATGATATAAAAGACATGGGTTTCAAATATGCAACTAAGGCTGGTATTACATTTAGTTCCAGTGATGTTATTTCACCAAAAGATAAGAATAAATATATTGCAAAAACAGAAAAAGAAGTAGCTAAGATCATTGAAAGCTATATGAATGGTGAGATTACTGAAACAGAGCGATATAACCGTGTTATTGATAAATGGAAATTGACAACTGAAAAAGTTACTGATCTTCTGATGAAGGAATTGGAAGTTGATCAGGGTGGTTTCAATTCTATTAATATGATGTATCTTTCTGGTGCTCGTGGTGGTAAAGACCAGATCAAGCAGCTGGGAGCTCTTCGTGGATTGATGGATAAACCATCACGTGGTTCTTCCGAAAGTGTAGCAGAAGTTATTGAAACTCCGATTAAGTCTAACTTTAAAGAAGGTCTTACCGTACTTGAATATTTTATCTCTACTCACGGTGCTCGTAAAGGGCTGGCAGATACAGCTCTTAAAACCGCTGATGCCGGATACCTTACAAGACGCCTTGTGGATGTTGCACAGAATGCTGTTATAACGAGTGATGATTGTGGAACTATCGAAGGTATTACTGTTAGCGCTCTTAAAGAAGGGTTGGAAACGGTAGAACCATTATATGAAAGGATCAAAGGCAGGACAACTGCAGAAGATATCATTGATCCGGTTACAGATAAGATCATTGTAGATGCAAATTCTGAGATTACAAATGAGATGGCTCAAATTATCCAGAATCATGGTATTAATTCTGTTAAGATCAGATCTGTTTTGACCTGTGACAATGAAAATGGAATTTGTGCAAAATGTTACGGTAGAAATTTGGGGAACAACAAATCCTCCACTATTGGTGAGCCTGTGGGTGTAATTGCTGCTCAAAGTATTGGTGAACCTGGAACCCAGCTTACACTACGTACTTTCCATATTGGTGGTACAACAAGTACAGATGTGGATCTAGCAGAAGTTGTTGCAAATACTGATGGTATAATAAAATTTGAAAAAATGAATACGGTGATTAACCGATCTAACGAACTTATTTCCAGTGGTTATTTCGGTAAAATCAAAATAATTAGCACAGAAGATGGTTCTGAATTAGAAACATATAAAGTGGAATATGCAGCTACTATCTTTGTGCAGGATGGTCAAAAAGTTGTTAAGAATACAAAATTATTCAGTTGGGACCATTATAATAACCCACTAATCGCTCCAGCTAAAGGTGAACTTAAATTCGAACATTTTATTAAAGATATAACATACAAGGAAGAATTTAATGAACTAACCGGTTCGAGAGAGATCACAATTATCGAATCAAAAGATCGTAAACTTCAAGCTCAGTTCAAGATCATTCCAAAAAAAGGTAAACAAATACTTGTTCCTATCCAATCTGGTTTAATGGTTGAGATAGAAAATGGTATTTATGTATATCCTGGTGATGTACTCGGAAAATCATCTCGTATTACTGTGAAACAGAGTGATATTACTGGTGGTTTGCCCCGAGTTCAAGACCTTTTTGAAGCTCGTGTACCCAAAGAGAAAGCTATTCTCTCTGAAATCGCGGGATTAGTCTCTATTGGAGATCTTTCAAAATCCGGTCGTGTAGTATATATCAATGCTGGAGAAGAGACAGAAAAAAAATATATTATTCCACCTGGAAAGAGGATCATCGTTCATGAAGATGATAAAGTAGAAAGTGGTGACGCTTTATCAAGCGGTCCACTTGATCCTCACGATATTCTTCAAGCAAAAGGTATCACTGCAGCACAGATGCTGATTGTTAATGAGATCCAGGAAGTTTATAGGAAACAGGGTGTTAAGATTGATGACAAACACATCGGAGTGATCATCCGTCAAATGTTCAAAAAAGTTAAAATACTAAATCCGGGACATACTATGTTCCTGGAAGGTGAGATCGTAGATAGAAATCAAGTTAATAAAGAGAACAAGCGTATTGAAGAAGAGGGTGGCGAAGGAGCCACTTTTGAGCAACTTCTACTTGGTATTACAAAAGCTTCGCTGTTAACAGACAGCTGGCTTTCAGCAGCTTCGTTCCAGGAGACCACAAAGATTCTTACTCAATCTTCTATTGAAGGCAAAGTGGATAATCTTGAGGGTCTTAAAGAAAGTATCATTATTGGGCATAGAATTCCAATTGGTACTGGAACCAAGTTCTATAATAGCAAGGTGAAGAAAGCTATTGATGAAGGTAAATCAATTACCGAGATCATACAAGAGTTCGCTCATAAGGAAGAAGAAGAATCGCTTGATGATATCCTTGATTTCTAATAAATAAACGGAGGAAATAGTGCCAACAATTAATCAGTTAATACGTAAAGGCAGAAAGAAGATCGAGAAGAAAAAGCAAAATAGAGCTCTTGGTTCCTGCCCGCAAAGAAGAGGTGTGTGTACTAGAGTTTACACAACCACACCAAAAAAGCCGAACTCAGCTCTTCGTAAAGTTGCCAGAGTACGTCTTACAAATGGTGCAGAAGTAACAGTTTATATTCCTGGAGAAGGTCACAACCTGCAGGAACACAGTATCGTTCTCGTTCGTGGTGGAAGAGTAAAGGATTTACCTGGTGTTAGATACCATATAGTACGTGGTGCACTTGATACAGCAGGTGTTGATGGTCGTATTCAATCTCGTTCGAAATACGGAACGAAACGACCTAAGAATTAGGAGGATGTAGATGTCAAGAAGACGAAAAGCAATTGAAAGAGAGATATATCCTGATCCGAAATATAAAAGTATTGTTTTGAGTAAATTCATCAATGCTGTTATGAAAGAAGGTAAGAAGAGCCTAGCAGAAAAGATCGTTTACGGTGCTTTAGAAATTATAGAAGAGAGAACAGGTGAACCTGCACTAGATGTATTTACTGCTGCGGTTGATAATGTTAGACCGCTTATTAAGGTTTTATCGCGTCGTATTGGTGGTTCAAATTACCAGGTTCCTACAGAAGTTAACAAGAAAAATGCCCAGGCTATAGCCTATAGATGGATAATTTCTTTCTCCAGACTACGAGCTGAAAAAACCATGGTTGAACGCCTTGCTGGCGAACTTCTGGCTGCTTATAAAAAAGAGGGTGCCAGCATAAAGCGCCGTGAAGAAGTTCATAAAATGGCGGAAGCTAATAAAGCATTTGCTCACTTTAGAGTTTAAATAATCAGCGCCTTATGTCAAAGAACAGAGAGTTATCTGAGATACGTAATATTGGCATAATGGCTCATATTGATGCCGGTAAGACTACTACAACCGAAAGGATATTGTTTTATACCGGCATCATTCATAGAATGGGTGAAGTTCATGATGGAAATGCCGTTATGGACTGGATGGCGCAGGAAAAAGAACGTGGTATCACAATCACCTCAGCTGTTACTACCTGCTTTTGGAAAAAGAAACAAATAAATATTATCGATACGCCGGGTCATGTTGATTTTACTGCTGAAGTTGAACGCTCTTTAAGGATCTTAGATGGAGCAATAGGCATATTCTGTGCAGTAGGCGGTGTGGAACCGCAATCAGAAACAGTCTGGCATCAAGCAGATAGATATAACGTTCCACGCCTGGTATTCATCAATAAAATGGACAGATCAGGTGCAGATTTTGAACACGTAATCGATATGATCCATAACCGGCTTACAAAAAATGCACTTGCAGTTCAACTACCAATTGGTCGGGAAGACAATTTTGAAGGCATCATCGATCTGATCAGCATGAAAGCTGTCTATTATGACCCGAATACTATGGGGCTAAAATATCATACTCAGAAGATCCCTGACGAATTATTGGAAAATGCTATCAAGATACGAAAGCAGCTTTTGGAGCATATCACAGAATACGATGATACTTTGATGGAAAAATACCTTGAAGAAGAAGAGATTTCAGAGCAGGAAATTATATCAGCTATCCGTACAGGTGTAATTAATCATCAGTTTGTTCCTGTCTTATGCGGATCTTCTCTAAAGAATAAAGGTGTACAGCTGTTATTGGATGCTATCAATAATTATCTGCCGTCTCCATTGGATGTTCCACCGGCAATTGGTACAAAACCAGACAGTTCTGCTGAGGTTCTTGTTCAAGCGGATCCTCAAAAACCTTTTTCTGCTTTGGCTTTCAAAGTCCAGGTTGATAAATTTGTAGGCAAACTCATTTATATCAGAGTCTATTCTGGTACAATAAAACGGGGAAGTTCAATTTTCAATCAAACAACCGGCAAAAAAGAGCGTGTTTCGCGCGTATTGCAGGTTCATTCTAATAAGAAGAAGGATATCTTTGAATTGAAGGCAGGTGATATTGCTGCCCTCATAGGTCCTAAAGAAATCAAAACCGGTGATACTCTCACCTCTGATGATCTGGATTTACTCCTCGCACCGATCACCTTTCCCGATTCGGTAATTTCCATTGCTATTGAACCCAAAACAAAAGCTGATAAAGATAATCTGGATATTTCTTTGAAAAAATTGGAAGAAGAAGATCCTACTTTCAGGGTTTCCCAGCACAAAGATACAGGCCAAACACTTATTTCCGGTATGGGAGAACTGCATCTGGAGATTATTATCGACAGGCTCAAACGTGAATTTAATG
Source organism: Candidatus Cloacimonadota bacterium (assembly GCA_027858325.1). Taxonomy (GTDB): domain Bacteria; phylum Cloacimonadota; class Cloacimonadia; order Cloacimonadales; family TCS61; genus Tenebribacter. The sequence continues at coordinate 943 of JAQICU010000332.1, read as the reverse complement.
TTCATGCAAACGTAGGAAATCCGCAAGTTGCATATCGTGAGACTATTACCAATGGAGTAATAGCCAGTGGTGAATTTATCCGAGAGATGAAAGGGAAAGGTCATTATGCAATAGTTAGATTAAAACTTTCTCCCCTCAAGTTTGATGAACTTAAACTGGGAGAAAAGAACCGATTCATCAATTCAATTGATCCCGATGTTATTCCTAAAGAATTCTGGAAAGCAATTCAAAACGGCTCCCTGAGCGCCTGTATGGATGGTCCCCTGATGAACAGTCCAATTGAGCGTGTACTTATAGAGCTTATAGGTGGCAAATTCAATGAAGTAGATTCCAGTGAAACTGCTTTTAGTATTGCTTCTGCCATTGCAATAAATAACGGTCTCAGAAAAGCTAAAGCAGTAATTATGGAGCCCATTATGCTTATCAGTATTATTTCACCTGAAGATTTCATGGGAGAAATAATTGGCGATATAAACGCAAAGCGTGGAAGGATCGAACATATTAGGAATTATAACCTGAAACAGGAGATAACTGCCCATGTCCCAATGAGCGAACTCTTTGGATATTCTACCAGATTACGATCTATTTCCCAGGGCAGAGCTGTTTATACAATGGAGTACTTCAAGCACGAGAAAACTCCGGGCAATATTCAGGAAAAAATATTAAAAAAAGTTAGAGGATTCTAATAATTATCTTATTATTCCAAAGTTTTTTGGTTCATTCTCTAGGAGTGAACCTTTTTTGTTATAGGAGAGAAACTTGAGAGCTTGTACGATTAGAGAATTATTAGACCGACTTATTACACAATTTAAAAATAATGATATTACTAGTCCGAAACAGAATGCTGAGATCATCATTTCCCAAATCCTGAAAATGAAACGACTCGATATTTATCTTCATCTTGAAAATGCGATCTCAGAAACTCAATTAAATTCAATTATAG
>JAQICU010000328.1 GCA_027858325.1 Candidatus Cloacimonadota bacterium | reverse complement strand
GACGTGGTACGCTGCCGTTAAACAACATTCCGCTTCGCTCCAGACTGGCATTGTACACGAGATAAAAAGATACTGACAATTAACATCCGATCTGCCGCCATGCTTCATAGATAACTATTGCAACACTATTCGAAAGGTTTATTGATCGAATTTGTGAACTCATTGGAATTGTGATATTCTGCTTCTGGTATTTCCTTAAAATATTCTCAGGTATTCCTTTCGATTCAGGTCCAAAAATGAAGACATCACCCTTTTCATATTTTATTTCAGTAAATTTTCTATCCGTTTTTGTCGTGCAGAAATAAATGTTACTAATGGGAAACTCTGACAGGAAGTCATCCAGTGAATCATGGATTTTAATAGAGAGATTATCCCAATAATCTAATCCTGCCCGTTTAACCAATTTATCAGTTAAGAAAAATCTCATAGGTTTAATAATATGAAGCATCGAGTTCGTACCGACACATAGCCGACCTATATTGCCGGTATTAGAAGGAATTTCAGGTTGATACAGAACAATGTGGAAATTTATTTGGGAATTGCTCATTTCAACATTATTCGCTTCCATTTCGCTATCCAGCCATTATATTGCCATCTAGTTTGCCTGATAGAAAGTTTGTTTGTATAATCGTTAGTGATTTGCGGCAGTATCTCATAATCTACAGGAAGTTTGACCTTCTTATTAGCAGGTTTCATCCACATTTCATCTGTTATACTTTCTTGAAATTCTAAAGAAAGCAGAAAATCAACAAATTTCCCAGCAAGATCTTTCTTTTGTGATGAGTTTAATATTCCAACACCTTGAATGAATTTGAAGCCACCTTCTTTTGGGATCGTGGATTTGTATTTATCAGTATTATCGTGTTGTATATGGTATATTGGAGTTGTATCCATTCCGACGATCATCGGTGCTTCACCAGCTAAAAAAGCATTGTATGCGTCATTCTGATTATCATAAATGCTGAAAACATTATCTTTAATACTACGCCAGAAATGACCATATCCATTTCTACCAAAAGCAGTTACAGACCAGAACAGCATAGATCTTCCAATACTCGTATTTCTTGGATCCAGCAATATTATCTGATCTTTGAATTTACCATCCTGCATTTCTCCAAAAGTCGAAGGAGGATTTGTAATTTCATAGCTATTATAAATAAATGCGATGTTACTGTAGCAAACCGGATTAATCCGATATTCTTTATCAAAGATGAGATCGTCATTAACATTATGTAAATTATTTGATTCATATGAGAAAAATAAACTATCCTGCGCTGCTCTGAACAGTAATGTATTATCGATACCGAACACTAGATCGATATTTGTACTGTCTTTTTCTGAAATGGTTTTATCAAGCATGGAAAGTGCATTGGGGAATTTAGTTACTTTTATTTCACACTTAAATATATTAGTAAAAATCGGGATAACATTTTCATAGAAATCTTCATTCAAAAAAATCTCTATACCATAAATATTTAATGTTTGAATTTCATCGGAAATTTTATTATTATCCGTTTTACTGCAAGATATGATCAAGGCTAAAATTAAAAAAAAATATATTTTTTTCATTATATTGATCCAAATAATAATGCAGCAACGATAAAATCCATGACCAGAATCAGAATTGAGGAATAGACGACTGTAATAGTTGTAACCCGCCCCACACCTTCAGCTCCGCCTTTTGCCTTACTTCCTGCAAAACAAGCAACTACAGTAATTATCAATCCAAAGAATATTGCTTTTATTAATCCACCAATTAAATCGGAAGGTAGAAAGAAATCACGCATATTCGTGAAAAAGCTAAATGCATTAATATGGTATTTGTAGACTGATAACAGGAAAGCTGAAAAAATCCCAATAAAATCAGCAAAAATCGTTAGAATAGGAAACATAATTACACCAGCAATTATCCGGGGTAAATATACAAGATCAACCGGATCGATAGCCATTGTTTCCAGGGCATCGAGCTGTTCACTTACCTTCATGGTTCCAATTTCAGCAGCAATAGATGCACCAACTTTTCCTGCCAGTACAAGTCCTGTTAAGACAGGCGCAAGTTCTATCATTGTAGATTTTCCTATTAAGACACCAATAAGACTAAGTGGAATGTATCCGCTGGTTTGATAAGATGCCTGCACAGAAGTTACGAGTCCGGTAAAAGCAGATGTGACAGCAATTAGCAAAAAAGAATCATAACCGATCCTTTTCATCTGCTTCATAATCTCGTTGAATCGCTTAATTATTTTGGTGAAGTGACTTAAAATAGAAACATTAAATAAAATAAATTCACCTATTAAATTTATAAAAGTGAAACTAAACTTCATATTCATTGAGATCTCTGAAAGCTGTAAATTCCTGTAAAAAGCGTAATTTTATTTTTCCGATTGCTCCATGACGATTCTTTCCAATTATTATCTCAGCAATTCCTGGTTCTTCAGTTTCTTCATTATAAACTTCATCACGATATATGAACATCACAATATCGGCATCCTGTTCAATAGCACCAGATTCTCTTAAATCGGAGAGTTTAGGTCTCTTGTCATCTCTATTTTCCAGTCCGCGATTCAGTTGAGATAACGCTATTACAGGTATTCCAATTTCTTTTGCTAAAATTTTAAGTGAACGGGAAATTTCTGATATCTCCTGTTGTCTGTTCTCCCTGTTACGGCTGGCTGACATAAGCTGCATATAGTCAATTATAATAATATCGAGACCTTTAAGTTCAGCCTTTAAACGTCTGGTTTTTGCTCTAATATCCAGAATAGTATTAGCACCACTGTCATCAATATAGATCTCTTTTCCGGAAAGGACTTCGGCAGCTCCGGCAATTCGAAGCATTTTCTTCTGATTCATTCCAAATCCCTTAAGCATATTATCCATACTAACTTCAGAAGCAGAACTCATCAGCCTCATGAGAAGTTCATTACTCTCCATCTCCATCGTGAATATGCCAACTTTCTTATCATATTGTACTGCCGCATTACTGGCAAGATTCAGAGCAAAAGAAGTTTTCCCCATTGCTGGCCTTGCGGCGACAATTATCAACTGCCCGGGTCGTAAACCTCCTAACTTTCTATCCAGATCTATGAAACCGGATGGTACACCTAAAACACTTTTCTTAGATGCTGCTGTCTCTTCGATGTTCTTAACAGTAGTAGAAATGATATTGTGGATCCATTCAAATGTTTTACGGTTAGGACGCTCGGCAATTCTAAAGATCATTTGCTCTGCTTCGTCAACTATATCTTCAGCTTCTTTATCAGAAGCATAACATCCCTCAATAATTTTATTGGAAGCTTCGATAAGTTGTCTCAATAATGCTTGTTTGAGTACAATATTAGCATGATATTCAATATTTGCACTGCTTAAAACAACATCAGACAATTCATTTATAAAGGCTTCTCCACCAATTACTTCGAGCAGCTTATTAATTTTTAGTTTATCAATTAATGTGATAATATCAATTTCAATATTATTCTCAAATAGATCACAAATTGTCTTGAAGATAATTTGGTGTGCTTTACGGTAGAAATGTTCTTCTTCAAGCATTTCTATTGCTTTTGCAACGGAATAGGTATCTATCATCATTGCGGAAAGAACTGCAGCTTCCGCATTTATGTCATTTGGCGCTTTCCTTTCAATTCTCTTTGCCATAATTATTCCCATTTATTATTAAATTCTTAATCATTTTTTATTATAGTAGAAATTGTGCAACATTTTTTTTAGAATAATATTTAAATGAAA
>JAQICU010000318.1 GCA_027858325.1 Candidatus Cloacimonadota bacterium | reverse complement strand
AGAAGCTGAAATTAATAATGACTACATTAAACAGACTAAGCATCTTTTGAAAGCTGCTGAATTTGCAAATGCTCTGCAGCGTTACGACATCGAAGCTTGGCAATATAACAATGCCGCTTATGCGTTAATTCAAGATTTTAAAGAAAAAACAGAATACTCATCAGTTATGAATGCATTAAACAAATTAGAATTAAAAAGTGAGACCATGGAATATCAAAAAGAAGCCAGATCATTCATGAGTATTGAAAAAGAATCACTTACTGAAGCAGGTAAATATCTGGCAAAAGCCAAAGAAATTGATGATGATCTGGAAGTATCTTCACGAACCGCAACTATAGCCAGTAATATCTTATTTGTGAATGATGTGTTAGATTTTCTGGATGTAGTAGAGACGGAATAACCTGTATTATTAGTTCTAAAATGATAATATATTACTAGTTTGAAGGAATTGTTGAATATATTCAATTGCTGCCGGCATATTTGATAAGATCAAACTTTCGGATAAGTTAATAACTCTTTTGGGGAAGGTGAATTCTATTAAATAGGTGCACGTATTCAAAAAAACTTGTACAAAAAAGCTCCGAGAACTCGGAGCTTTTAATTGATAAATACTTTCGGGAAGCTCAATGAGCTATTGTTATTTCATCAGGACTTGTCCCATGAAATGTTTACCAGGTGGAATGCGAAGCCTATTTCATCAGGATCATCTTCTTTGTTTTTTCGAAATTACCGGCTTTCAGTTTGTAGAAATAGATTCCCGAGGAAACTACCAAACCGTTGTCATCTGTACCGTTCCAAACCACCGAATGCTGACCGGCAGAAAGATGTTCTCTTATAAGTTGTTTAACTTTCTGTCCTTTCATATTATAGATTATTAGCTCCGTGTCCTCCGCGAACTCCGTGGTTAATGAGAATGAGATAGTGGTGGACGGATTGAAGGGGTTGGGGTAGTTACTGATCGATTCATTTTTTACGATCGGATTATCTGTAGATACGCTATTTTCCACATTGATCTCAAAATCATCTATATACATACCATCTTGAATTACATAAGTATCACTATAAAAACGGAACCGGATCTGTACGTAAGGATATTCCAGATAATCATTCAGAGAATATGAAACCCGAGTCCAGGAAATTTGTGAACCCGTGAAGCTGTCTAATTCATCCCAGTTCATACTATCTGTACTCACTTCCAAATACATATAATCATAATTATTTTCAATAGCATATTTAGTCCAGAAACTCACTTCTGCATCGTCGTAACCGGTCAGGTCAATACTTACTAACCCGGTTACGATGTCCAAGTTGTTGGAATAATTTTCAGCGGGACTTTCCGTAAGGGAATGCGTAGCCGAAAAGGATTGATTTTCAGTAAGTCCCCAGCTTCCTTCAAAAGTCCAGTATGGTGCACCAGATTCAAAATCATCAGCAAAAGGAAGCGAAATTGGCGGCATGGGAGTAACGGTTACGGTATTGGATGGAATTGACTCATCGCCACTTGTGGCATAAATCGCCGTTACATAATAGGAATATTCCTGACCGTTTGTAAGTCCAGTGTCTTCATAGGAAAGGTTTGTAATTGTAGATATCGGTTCTTCACCTTCATCCCGATAGATATTATATTCACTTGCTTCCAACACTTCATCCCAGTAAAGTGATACCAAAGAATCGCCGGCAACTGCTGTAAGATTTTCCGGAGGCAGCAACATGTTGGCCATTGTTACTACAGATGACAGTGTGGCTTTTGTAAAGGCAGAAAGCATTTCAAAACTATTGACGCTAGGACCAATCAAGTCGTTTGTAGTGTGGATGTAAGGGCTATAGTTCTCGCTGTCCTCAAAGGGGAAGATTCCCATGAAGCCATGATTGTTGAAAGATGTATGATCACTGTCGCCACCTGTCAGTTCTCCTGATTCGATAAGAAAATCGGGCAGGTAAACAGCACAAACCTGCTCATAAAACTCAGCCAGTGGTGTAGAAAATGGAGGTGCTATCATATCGGTATGGATTATGTCTCCGGAGTAGAGATAACCGGCCATATCGATATTAAAATAACCCAGGATATCCATGTCAGTATCATCGGCTATTGAGGCATATTCCTCGCTGCCATGAAGACCGTATTCTTCACCGGAAAAAGTGCAGAAAATTATTGTCCTGTTAAATTCGTACTGACTTAAGATGCGTGCGATTTCTAATATACCCGCTGTCCCGGTTGCATTGTCATCTGCACCGGGAGCATCTCCAGAGTATGAATAACTGTCGTAATGAGAGCCCAATACTACATATTGATCAGGATAGAGTATTCCTTCCAAAGTTGCGATTACATTTTCGCTGGCATTTGGTCCGCCATAGGGAATATATTGTGTTTCAACGTTAATTCCGTAACTGACAAATTTATTAAATATCCAATTCTGAGCATCGAGTGAACCTTGCGTGTACCAATTCCTTGTGCCAAGATCCTCAAGAGTTTGCACAGTGTTATTCAGTTCGGTTTCATCTACATAGCCCAAAAGTTCAGTTACAAATGGATCTTCTTCAAATCTCATACTTCTCAAAAAATCGTTCGGTTTCGGTATTTTCGCTTTAATATTGCTGATCCTCACCACTCCATTATGGATGATCGGAACCACTTTACTTCTATCTTCATCCGCAGCTCTGATGATCATGAATTCATCTCTGAGTAATAGAATTTCGGCAAATTCATCGATCTGTATTATGTATTCACTACAATTTCCTTTATCGAGCCAGAGTAGAAAATAATTTTCTCCTCTTTCCCAGCAATTCGTTGTGATCAGTTCACAATCGAAAGCTTCCCTGTTTTCAGTGGTTGCTATTAGGAAATCAGCATGAATATAGTTTACCGTGAGAGCATCCTGATCAAAATATCCTTTTGCTTCAGTGGCATTTTTAGTTTCGATCAAAACCAGGTCCGCAGCAAAAAGTTGTAAAACAAATGCCAGTACAACAAAAATCAAAATTGTTTTTTTCATTTCATTCCTTCCTCTCTTATTTATTTAATACGTTACATTTCTATGCAAATAGCATTCCAATATACAGATCAGTTTTGTCAAGAAGTTAGAATATAACAAGCAGATAATAAAGTATTGAAAAAATTCTTTGAAAAAATGGTTAAAACAGCATTATGATGATCTGATAAAATTACCGATGAAGCAGAAAATACTTATTGGTAATAAAACAGATTTGAACCGTTTTAATATCTTTTCTTTCTGCGTGGTTTACCGCTTCCTGATTTTCTATCATTACTTTTGCGGGGAGCGCCTGAACGTAAGTTCTTCTTCGGTGCGGATTCTGACTTTCCTTTTGCTTCTACAATTAAAGGTTTTTTATCTCTGCCGCGACCACGGAAGATTTCAATGATATGTTCTGCTTCTTCAAAAGGAACATTGGCAAACGAGAAATTATCATAAATTTCTACATTGCGGATAAGGTGTTGATCTACCATCGCCTCTTCCTGAATCAATTTAACCAGCTTTAAGGGATCCATTTTATCTTTGCGTCCCAGAGCAATGAACAGCCGTGTAATTCCTTCCTGATCAGGAGAGTTATCCGATCGTCTTCTTGTGGTAGTTTTATGTTTTTTACTAGGCACATGGATCTCAGTATATTTATCGGTTGAGAACTCATCTTTATAGGCATGAGTTAATAGGGCAGATATTACCTGATCGGGTGGATATTTTGCCAGAAGTTCATTAGCTATATGCATATTTTCATCATAACTGCCAGCTTCAATGATCTCGTTGATCTCTGCAACAATTCTATTTCGTTTCAGTTTTATTAGGTGTTTAACTTTGGGAAGTGATTCTTTACGTATCTCAGATTTGGACATGTGCTGGATCTGCATTAATTTGCGATATTCGGATGGAGTGATAAAAGTGATGGCAGTTCCCTGCTTTCCTGCTCTTCCAGTTCTTCCAATACGATGCACATAGCTTTCCGGATCTTGTGGGATAGAATAATTCAACACGTGTGTAAGGTTAATAATATCTATCCCTCGTGCTGCAACATCAGTAGCTACCAGAATATTTACACGCTTCTTCTTAAACTGATTCAAAATGCGTTCTCTTTGAGCCTGAGATAGATCTCCGTGCAATGCCGCTGCATCATAACCCCGATCTAAAAGTGCGCTTGCCAGGTGATCTGTTTTTAGTTTTGTCCGGCAGAAAACAAGTGCATAAAACTTTTTTTCCATATCGATAATACGACAAAGTGCTTCGAACTTATCAGAAGCACGGACTTCAAAATAGATCTGATCGGTCAAATCAACTGTTAGTTGCTCTGATTGAACTTTTATGACCTCGTATTCACCCATAAATTTTTCTGCTAACTGTACGATCCTTTTGGGCATTGTGGCGGAAAACAATAAAACTCGTTTTTCTGCTGGTGTTTGGGAAAGAATAAGTTCAATATCTTCGATGAATCCCATATTCAGCATTTCATCTGCTTCATCCAGAACCATAAATTTAAGGTCATCCAGCTTCAAAGTTCCTCGATTTAAATGATCTATCAAACGACCGGGGGTTCCTACTACAATTTCCACTCCTTTTTTTAGACGGCGGAATTGCTGATCGTAAGATTGTCCACCATAAACGGGCAGAATTCCAATACTTCTACCGCCTCGGTAGGAATTCATTTCCTCGGCTACTTGCACAGCAAGTTCACGGGTTGGAGCCAGAACCAATGCTTGAATTTTTCCGGTATTATCTATTATATTATCCATTATAGGCAGACCAAAAGCAGCAGTTTTTCCCGTTCCGGTTTGTGCCTGTCCTACAATATCTTTCTCGTTTTTCAGAAGTAGAGGTATCGTTAATTTCTGAATGGGGGAAGGTTCTTCGAATCCTTTCTTACTGATTGCCAACAGCGACTTTTCCGATAACCCCAATTTTTCGAATTTTTCTAAATTACTCATGTGTTTCCTATACTTAAATTATTTGCAATGACCAGAAAGAATTAATTAGTTTCTGAGAATTACGTAAGCCAAAATTTATGAGGGAGTTATATTAGCAAGGTTTTAATGTTTGCCAATAACTTACACTGATTTAACCACAAATGTGCTGATTAAAGTATTGAAGTTCTAATGTTGCTATTTAACTTGATAAATCTATTTAAAAAAAAATTAGACATAATTATATCTTAGGTTATATTATTATAAATTATTTTGGAGGAAAAATGAAACTTTCATTGATCATAATTATATTAATGCTCAGCCTAACTCTTATCGCTGATCAGAGATATGTAGTGGGAGAAGTATTCACAATAGACCCAAATTGCTGAGGTGTAGACGGACTTGCACGTGTTGCATTGAGTATTATAAATGAATCAGCTGATTATCTTATACCCCTGAGTTGGAGTGTGAATAATATCCAACTATCTCCCGGAGCTCAAGCTAGGTTTGCTCTTTATCAGGGTTCAGTATTTCCTACTGCAGCTTTTGGTGGAACACATTTAATTCAAGGTTGGGATTGTAGTATCGCAACTTTTAATGATGCTTATCAAGACCTCGTTACTTTGGAAAGTCCATTCACTATAGATCTGGAATTTGAGCATATTAGAGAAGAAGGTTTTGAGATAGTTGCAAATGTAACTTTAACAGAAAATATTATAAGCAGCAATAATAAGATATTTTTTGTCATTACAAACTGGGTGGATTACACTGAGGAAAATCCCTGGTTCTATCTGGTTGTAGCTAAATCTGATGAAGAAAATGTATTGATTTCCAGCACGGGAGAAACTGCTACGTATAATGCAATTCTTGATGTGGAAATGCAACCAAACTGGAATTTAGAAGATCTCCATGCAGTAGCAATTATCCAAAATTGGGATAACCTGGAAATTTTACAAGCTGCCCAAATTAGCTTACCTCCTACAGGTGTAAATGGTCCTGTTGTTCCGACAGAAATTACATTACATCAAAACTATCCCAATCCCTTCAATCCAAGTACAACAATTTCTTTTGAATTAAACACTGAAAACACAGAAAACACAGAATTGATAATTTACAACATGAAAGGTCAGAAAGTGAAACAGCTTGTTAGAGGTCAGCTATCGGTTGGTCAACATTCTTTTATCTGGAATGGAACTGATGATAAAGGAAAGCATGTTTCAAGTGGGATCTACCTTTATAAATTGAGATCTGGTAATTACACCAGTACAAAGAAAATGATCCTGATGAAATAGGCTTCGCATTTCACCTGCTAAACATTTCCTGGGACAAGTCTTGATGAAATGATCTAGGGTGAAATAAAAAAAGGCATCCGCTTAAGATGCCTTTTTTACTTGACTCTATTTGGCGGTTTGCCCAAATAGGCAATAGGTTTTGAGAATTGAAGTAATTTCTGGCAAATTGGAGGCTTGATGATTGGTTTGGATAAGCGGAAATATGAAGAACTGGCTCGCATCAGCAAAGCTTTGGCTCATGCCACCCGTTTGTATATTATACACAAATTAGATGAACAGGAATATTGTGTTAAAGAACTCACTGAAATGATCGGAGCAGATATTTCCACCGTTTCCAAACATCTGACGATACTCAAAAATGCCGGAATAATTATCGATGAAAAACGCGGAAATTGCGTTTATTATAAATTGCAGTGCCGATGTGTTCTATTGATGTTTGATTGCCTTACAAATGTGATCGACAGCAACAAAAATAAAATGAATGCGATTTAAAAAAAACAAGGATTGGAAATGAATCAAGCCAATAACTCAAGGTTAAAGGCGAGTAGCCGAGAGATGAATGTTTTTGAAAAACATCTCTCATTATGGGTTATTCTTTGCATTGGTGCAGGAATTGTGCTTGGTAAGTTAGCTCCCCAGGTGGCTTCAACGCTGGATAGTTTCTCATTTTATCAGGTCTCAATTCCTATCGCGATCTGCTTATTCTTTATGATGTATCCGATTATGGTGAAGATCGATTTTAGAGAAGTGATCAATGCCGGAAAAACACCCAAACCTGTTATTCTTACTTTGATTATCAATTGGCTGATAAAGCCTTTTACGATGTTCTTTATTGCTACTTTTTTTCTTACCCTGTTTTACAAATGGGGCTTGATTCCAGGAACAGAGATTTTAAAAACTGGTCAGGAAGTGGAATTATACAAAAGTTACATTTCCGGTGCAATTCTCTTGGGAATCGCTCCCTGTACTGCAATGGTACTGGTGTGGAGTTGGCTTTCCAAAGGCAATATGGGTCATACTCTTGTGATGGTAGCCATCAATTCTTTAGCAATGCTATTCTTGTATGCTCCATTAGGTAGTTTTCTTCTGGGAGAAAATGATATGCCTATTCCCTGGCAAACAATTATTTTATCTGTGATCATATATGTTGGATTACCGCTGATTGCCGGTTATTTCACCAGAAAATGGATGATCAGGAAAAAAGGTCTGGAATACTTTGAGAAAACATTCCTGCCGCATCTGGGAACAGTATCGATCATCGCCTTGTTGACAACTCTGATACTGTTATTTTCTTTTAAAGGAGAGATCATTTTGCAGAATCCCCTAACAATTCTCTGGATCGCAATTCCACTGCTAATTCAAACGATTTTAATTTTTTCAATCGGTTACATCGCTGCCAAATTTCTTAAACTATCTTATGAAAATGCTGCTCCTGCCGCCATGATCGGAGCTTCGAATCATTTCGAAGTAGCAATTGCCACATCCACAATGCTTTTTGGTCTTTCATCGGGTGCATCATTGGCTACCGTGGTGGGAGTTTTAATTGAAGTACCTTTAATGCTGATCTTAGTTCGGATCTGTCTGAAAACCCATAAGTGGTTTTCAGTGAAAAGTGAAGTTTGAAAATAATTTGGAGAAATAAATAATGAGTTGGAAAAATGAATGGAAAATATTGCTGCTGATAGTTGTGATCTTTTTGGCTGCATATTACCTGCCCGTAAATGCTGCTCGTTTCCAAAATGCAGTGATGGAATCATTTCACCTTTTGAAGGAATATGCACGGCTGCATGTGATTTTGTGTTTGATCCCGGCTTTGTTTATTGCCGGTGCAATTGGGGTGTTCATCTCCAAAAACGCTGTGATGAAATATCTGGGGGCACGAGCAAAAAGAATCGTCGCTTATTCAGTTGCATCTGTTTCAGGTGCAATCCTGGCTGTGTGTTCCTGCACGATCCTGCCGCTTTTCAGTGGAATTTACAAACGTGGAGCTGGTATCGGTCCGGCTACGGCTTTCCTGTATTCCGGTCCTGCGATCAACATTCTGGCAATTATCCTCACTGCTCGTATTCTGGGGATGGAAATGGGAATTGCCAGAGCTGTGGGTGCTATTGTTTTCAGTATTGTTATCGGACTCATTATGGGATTCGTTTTCCGAAAAGATGAAGAGGAAAAAATACAACAACAAATGCTGATGCCGGAAGTTGATGAAGACCGACCCTTCTGGCACAATCTGGTTTTCTTCGCTTCAATGATATTTATTTTGATCTTTGCCAATTGGGCAAAACCAGTTACAGAATCCGGTTTATGGTATGCAATTTATAACGTAAAATGGATTATTACAACTATCTTTTCAATTGGTCTGGGAATTATCTTAATAACGATCTACAAAATGAAATTATGGAAAATGTGCGCTACTGCAGTTGCCGTAATCATCACTGGTTTTGCTTCCGGTTGGAATCCAATGATCACCTTTGTAGTCGGCGTGATCGGTCTTTCCTATTTCACCAGCAAAGATGAAGGAGAAGTAGGTGAGTGGTTTTCTTCCACCTGGGATTTTGCCAAACAGATTTTACCATTACTCTTTTTTGGAGTGCTTGTTGCCGGCTTGCTGTTGGCACGACCTGGAAATGAAGGGCTGATCCCGTCCGAATGGATCTCAAAACTTGTGGGTGGAAATTCCATCTGGGCAAATTTCTTTGCCTCTATTGTGGGAGCATTCATGTATTTTGCCACTCTTACAGAAGTTCCAATTCTGCAAGGTTTGATGGGAAACGGTATGGGAAAAGGTCCTGCGCTGGCTTTGCTTTTAGCGGGACCTGCTTTATCGTTGCCAAATATGTTGGTTATCCGCAGTGTGATGGGAACTAAAAAAACGGTAGTTTTTGTTTCTCTGGTTGTCGTCATGGCTACCATCACCGGCGTGATCTTCGGGGCGGTAATGTGATGAATTGTATGTTGGGCAATTGCCCACCACAAATTAGAGAAAATCTGAGATTCTTCGTTAGAATCTTTGAAAGAATTTCCCAAAAAGAAAGATTTTGTAAAAGCAGAAGCTTCTGAAATTAGTGCTTTCCCAACTGGAAAGTTAGGAAAAAGAGAGATAAAAATTGATGTTAGAATTATTTGAAAAATTGACGATGGCTTTGTACGGCAATCCCGGTATTGCAATTGGTGCCAGTTTCTTGTGGGGGATTCTCAGCATTCTCATCAGCCCTTGTCATTTGGCAAGCATACCAATTGTAGTTGCCTTCATTAATGAACAAAAAGACATTTCCACAAAAAAGGCATTTTTCATATCGCTAAATTTTTCGTTGGGAATTTTGATCACATTGGCCATAGTCGGAATAATAGCTTCTTTTGCCGGTCTGCTTCTCGGTAGCTTCGAAATGATCCTGCAGATAATTGTAGGTTTATTACTTTTGTTAGTTGGATTATATTTTTTGGGTGTTGTGCCAATGCCTGATCTTGCTTCTGGTAAAGATCGCAAAGTAAAGAATCGCCCTTACTTAAGCGGCCTGATACTCGGTTTGGTTTTTGGTTTGGCACTTGGTCCGTGTGCTTTAGCATTCATGGCACCAATTTTAGGAATCGTGATGTCTTCCATCGCAACTCAATTCTGGTTTTGTTTTGGTTTGATAATTGCATTTATTTTGGGACATTGTGGTTTTTTGGTTTTGGTGGGAACGTTTACCGAAATTGTAAAAAAATATTTATCTTGGAATGTAGCTTCCAAGGGAACAAAAATTCTGAGGATAATCTGTGGGATTCTGATTATCGCAGGAGCAATAGTAACTTTTTGGAAAGCGTTGTAAGAATGAAGCAAAAGTTTCATAAATTATTGTTTCCCAACTAGAAAGTTGGGAAAAAGAAGAAATGCAGAGTAGGCAACTTCCCACAATAGGAGAAGGTGATCCGGCAATTACAGGATCAGATGAAATCGATGTAAATAGAAAATAGAGATCGCTTTGCACCGCAAAGCAGACTCTTAGGAGAGAAAAATGAATATTAAAGTATTAGGAACTGGATGTGCAAAATGTAAAAAACTGCAACATAATGTAGAAGCAGCATTGAAAGAATCGGGCATTGAAGCAACTTTGGAAAAAGTGGAAGATATCAACAAGATCATTGATTATGGCGTGATGATGACACCGGCTCTTATCATCGATGAAGAAGTTAAATCTGTCGGCAAAGTTCATAGCACAAAAGAGATAATCAAGCTGATATCATAAGGAATGAAAATGAAAAACATAACAATATTATTATTAGTATTCGTAATTTCTTCCTTCTGCTTTGCAGAGGAGACCAATCATGATTCAACCACGATCCAACCAAAGATCACGTTTTTGGAACTTGGCTCTAAAAGCTGCATTCCCTGCAAAATGATGGAAGAAGTTATGATATCTATCGAAGAAAAATATGGCGATCAGATCGAGGTTATTTTTCATGATGTGAGAAAGGAGAACAAAATAGCTGCAAAATATAAGATCAAAATGATCCCTACCCAGGTGTTTTTAGATGAAAACGGCAAAGAAATTCATCGCCATGTAGGTTTTTATCCTGAAGAACAGATCGATGGATTCCTGCAAAAACAGGGACTGAAAATTAGTCCTGACCAAAAGGAGTAATGAGA
>JAQICU010000312.1 GCA_027858325.1 Candidatus Cloacimonadota bacterium | reverse complement strand
ACCTTGATTTCAATAATTATAAAGAACAAATCGATCTTAAACTGCATCAGGTAAGAAATTGATCTGCTCTTTATTAAAAACAATTAAGAAACTTGCAAATGAACAATTGACTCAAAAGGAGAATTAAAATGGTCACAAATTTTATAATTGCAAAATTGACAGAGGAGCAAATTGTAAAGTTCAAAGAGCAAGAAAAGAAGTAGGATATCTACAAGATGAAATAATTTCAAAGATCTATGAATAGTAATTAACGAATTCTAACATAAATGAAAATATTTCGAGATACACTTCTGTCAAAACTTATAAGCGGAGAGGTGATGGTAAAAATATAATTTGCTTTTTCCTGAAAATGTAGTATGTTTTTCAGGATAAATTAATAAGGAGATATTCTGTGAAGCATTATAAGAAGGCGCATTATTTTATAGCAGGTCATCGTAGGGGTTGGGTATTTTCATCAAGTGATTTATTGTCAATATTTACTCGAAGAGAAGCTGATGATAATCTGAAGTATTTAGCAAAGCTGGGCAAGATCAGAAGGATCAGTCGTGGGTTATACGATTACCCGAAATACAGCGAATTCCTAAAACAAGAATTGAGTCCTGATATAGATCAGGTAGCTCGCGCCTTTGCCAGAAAATTCAACTGGCGAATAGAAATATCAGGTGATAGTGCTTTAACTTTATTGAGATTATCTACCCAAATCGTCGGAAAACATATTTATTTAAGCGATGGTGAAAATAGAAGTTATAACATAAACGGTACAACGCTGGAATTCAAAAAAACAGTTTTGAAAAATATCGGATTCAAGCATAAAGAGAGTTCGCTTATCGTTCAGGCATTAAAAGCATTAGGCAAAAATCACATTACACCGAAAGTTATCGATAAGATCAGAAATCAGATTGAGCCAAAAATGTATAATAAGATTTTGAAGGACACACAATCTTCCACAACATGGATTTATGAACCGATTAAACAGATTTGCAGAGAGAATTGATGAATAAAATGCATACTTTCCTGATAAAGACCGCAGCGATCTCTTCCGAGAAACAGCAAGCAAAATGCATACAACAAATGCTATCGTGGAAAAAGATTTCTGGGTTGTTTGGACTTTAGATAAACTTTTTTCAGAAGAAAAGCTCAGCAAAATATTGATGTTCAAAGGTGGAACAAGTCTTTCCAAAATATTTGGATTAATTGAACGATTTTCGGAAGATATCGACTTAATCCTCAATTGGAATTCTTCTGACTAAAGAAGATCCATTCGAAGATCGTTCCAAAACTAAACAAAGCAAATTCAACAAATCCATTAATGAAAAGGCACAAGAATACATCAAAGATGAACTGCTTCCAATAGTTTCTGAAATTCTGAAACCGCATTGTAACTGCCAAATAAAAGAAGATGACGGCTTTTCAATAGATATTCAATATCCCGCACTTCATAGTGATTCGGCAATTTTACCGCACATTCTTTTGGAGATCGGTCCTTTAGCTTTATGGCTTCCTTCCTCTGAATTTGAGATAACTCCGTTTGTAGCAAAGGAATTTCCAAACCTATTTGAGCAACCTACTTGCAAAGTAAAAGCGATTTTAGCAGAAAGAACATTTTGGGAAAAAGCTACAATACTACATCAAGAAGCGAATAGGGCAAAAAACAAATCAATCCCACCACGTCATTCTAGACATTATTACGATTTGGCAATGATGGCTAAATCGGATATTAAAGAAAAAGCATTAGCAGATTTAGATCTCTTAAAAGTGTTGTAGAATTCAAACAAAGATTTTATACTAGTGGTTGGGCAAAATATGAAGATGCAAAAGTAGGAACATTAAAACTACTTCCATCTGAGTACAGGCACAAAGAGCTAATGGAAGATTACAAAGCAATGCAGAATATGATTTTCGGAAAACAAATTGATTTTGAAGAAATTATCTCTATTATAGAAAAGTTGGAAGAAGAAATTAACGCATTAGAAAAGGATTGATGAGTAAAATAAAAGAATGGGCATAACAAACAGCTCGTGCGACAAGAAGTTGTATAATTAATTGTGAAGCAATGGTAAAGCCACATTGACTTCACCTGATTTTTCACAATCAGTAGCCTACCGGGATGTGCGTTGAAAGTAA
>JAQICU010000284.1 GCA_027858325.1 Candidatus Cloacimonadota bacterium | reverse complement strand
CCTGTCCATCCAGCAGATCAGCATCCAAGCCGGAGCCGGAACCGGAACCCATTGTATCTAATGAGTAAGCAGTTTCTGCTTTTATAGCATAAGGAACACTGGCAATAGCTGTACGAGGTACAAGTGTCTCTCCACCTACAACCAGTTCCAACCAGGGAGCAGCAATATCAAAAAGAGTACCCGGTAAAGGAGCTACCGAACCTAATTGTACATGAAAGACTCCATTTGTACAGGAAACATCCTGAGTTTCACTCCAAAGTGCAGTTCCACCGGTTTCTACATTATAGATCAAAAAATCAACTGTGACTACCACGTTAAGGTAGTTCCCATCACTATCGGCAAGCCTGCCTTGGTAATCGATGGTTTGCGGTACATTCTGTGCCCATAAGCACAATGAAGTAAAAAGTAAAATAATGATAAATGTTTTTTTCATTTTTTTCTCCTTGTCCACCGTATCCGGCAGTTGACGGATTAATTCCTTCATTAATTTCAAAAAGCCCGAACCGCACGCACATTGTAGGTGGTGCTCTTAACGAAGTAGCTCTGGTAGCCACTGAAGACATAGTACCAAACGTCGCCGTTATTGACCTCGGTAGAACTCCAATAGCCGATATTTCCAAAAGCACTTCCACCATTTGCTATTGCCGTAGCTTCAATTGTTGATTTATTTTGGTACATTAAATACAGCTCCTGTATTGCTGGCAAATACCAATCGCCATAAGTCTTTCCACCTTCGGTTATTTGTAACTCGTTGCAAATACGGGCAGCATAAGTACTACCATCACCATTTCCTTGATTGGCAATAATAATAGCCATATTTAGTTCTCCCGAATAAGGTCCATCCCCTTTTGCCATTGTATAAGTGTATGTACCAGCATACCATCTAATTCCAGAACTTTGGTCTTGTTTAGCACATACCAAACCGTGTTGTCCGGTTTCATCTAACCAAAATACTATACCACCTTGAGCAAAGTCGCCAATAGAATATGTAGTGCTTCCAGTAGCAGCTGTTGTCTGTATTGTTCCATCAGGAAACTTGATTCCACCTGAAGTAGATTCAATAGTTCCCGCAACTGTTAATTTACTTGGTGGTGTATCTGTTCCGATACCCACGTTACCACCATTAAAGTAACTATTACCACTGGCTGTAACAACTGTGGAAATGGACCCGTTATCATACAGATAGAGACCACCGGCTCCTGAACCATTTGTACCAAGCTGACCTAATATTAATGAATTTACCTGCCATTGGATCGGGTTTGCTCCAGTACTATTGACAGTAAGCATACGTCCGGGGTTTATTGTACCAATACCCACCATGTCATTAACATACATTTTCCCATCGAAATAACCTGCCCAGCCACTGCTTGAATTACCATAAACACCATAGCTTGAACTTCCCAAGAAACCAAAATTTCCACTTGAGTGGGAACCAAAAACACCATAATCTGCTGAGCTTATATAACCATAACTTCCAGTGGGGTGTAAACCATAGACGCCGAAACCGTTAGCTGCACCATAAACACCTATATCATAAGAACCTAAGAAACCATAACTACCGCTGCTGCTGTGCATACCCCAAACACCGTAACCTGTACCGGTATTATCACCCATTATAACGCTATTTGGCGAAGCTACATTTCCAGTGAGATTGAGAGGTGCTTCTACTGTATATGCAGTTTCGGCTTTGATGGAATAGGGAACACTGGCGATAGCTGTACGAGGTACAAGTGTTTCACCACTTACAATTAGTTCCAACCAGGGAGCAGCAATATCAAAAAGAGTACCCGGTAAAGGAGTTACCGAACCTAATTGTACATGAAAGACTCCATTTGTACAGGAAACATACTGAGTTTCACTCCAAAGTGCAGTTCCACCCGTTTCTACATTATAGATCAAAAAATCAACTGTGACTACTACGTTAAGGTAGTTCCCATCACTATCGGCAAGCCTGCCTTGGTAATCGATGGTTTGCGGTACATTCTGTGCCCATAAACACAATGAAGTAAAAAGTAAAATGATGATAAATAAGTTTTTCATAACGATCTCCTTTTATTTTGTATTTCTTAGGCAGCTTGTAAGCTGTTCCTACATTACTATTTTCCGGCTGATCTTAATAGTTCATCGATAAGTCTTTGTTGTTCTTCGTTTTGTTTTTGCTGATCTTCATTTTGGGCGTTTAATTCTTTTATCGCTTCTATTAACACCGGAATAAGACCTATATAATTTATTCCCTTATATTCGATTCTTTCCATATTCCTTTCTGCTCCTTCGATGCCTTCATTTCTGTCGTAAGCATGAACATTATCCACTACCAGTTCAGGAAGAATTTCTTCCAGTTCCTGAGCTATAAGACCGATCTGCTCACCTTCCGGTAGCACCAATCTTTTTTCTTCTGCCATTTGTTTGAAATTAAAGGTATGCACATTCATTAATTTTATTTTAGAAAGAGCATTTTTATATGGCTGTACATTTTCCTTAAAACGTTCATCGGAAGGATTGCTGAAAGTTCCGGTAACAGTTACATTACCATTAAAATACCCGGCATAGTTAATGTTACCAAATTCGGCATAACCATAAACTGCATAATTTGTACCTGAACCACCAGAAACGTAACCTTGAACTCCAAAATAACCGTCACTTCCTGTTGGAATCACCATGCCATAAACACCGCGCCAGCCTCCTTCAAACCAACCCCCAAAGGAATCACCATAACCATAAACACCACGATCACCTGCACCTATGTAACCATAACTGCCACTAATGTTATGTATACCATAAACACCATATCCGTAAGAGGCTGTATTAAAACCGTAAACACCAGAACCACCGCTTACATAATTATGACCATAAACACCATAATCGGATGAACCTAAATAACCATAATTTCCACTGGAGTGTAAACCATAAACGCCTTTTGTGGTAGGTTCAATACAATAACCATAAACACCACTGACTGAATTTCCTAAGTAACCAATATTATTACTGCTAGTATGTTTACCCAAAACACCGTATCCTGTACTAGTATTCTCACCGGTTATAACGCTATTTGGTGAAGCAACATTTCCAGTGAGATTGAGGGGTGCTTCTACAGTATATGCAGTTTCTGCTTTAATGGAATAGGGAACACTCGCTACAATTGTTCTAGGTGAAAGTGTTTCTCCTCCCACCTCCAGTTCCAGCCAGCGGTCTGCATCATCGAAGAGTGTACTGGGAAAAGCAGCCACTGAACCGAGTTGAACATGAAAGATACCATTAGCTATGGAAACATCCTGCGTTTCAATCCAGAGTGGAGTTCCATAAGTTTCAACATTAAAGATCAAAAAATTCACTGTGATTACACCATTAAGGTAGTTGCCGTCACTATCGGCAAGTCTGCCTTGGTAATCGATGGTTTGCGGTACATTCTGTGCCCACAAGCACAATGAGGTAAAAAGTAAAATGATGATGAATAATTTTGTCATAATTCCTCCCTTGGATATATCTTTGTTGAAGGATATATTTGCTACCAAAAAATAAATATGAATTATGTTCTGTCAATATTATTATGTTTTGTATCTATTTGTTACTAATAGAAATACTAAAGTAAAATTCAATTTTTCCGTTCCAACACAGAAGTCTTGGGACGGGATATGTTCCGATTAACTTTGAATTATTTCACCACGATCTTCAAAAACACATCATCCATATTAGTAATAAGCTCAGGATCAATTCGTTTATCTTCCCAGTCAACACCCCAATGAAGATGGTTTCCGGTTGAACGTCCGGTAGAGCCTACCTCACCGATCTTCTCACCTTTAAGGATATAATCTCCCTTTTCAACAGAAAGTTTGCTCATATGAATGTAAATGGAGCTTAACCCGCCACCATGATCTAACAGCACGAATTTGCCATTGTAATAGTAATCTCCTGTTAGTGCTACAACACCGGTTGTCATTGCCTTGATAGCTGTCCCCAAAGGAGCAGCAATATCAAGTCCGTTATGAGGAGAAACCGTAATGCCGTTCAATATCCTGGTACTACCAAAGACTCCAGTTACTTCTCCATTTTCAACCGGGATCGTAAAATCATCTAAATAAATAAACTGATTGTTGTGAATATTTTTCCGAACCTCTAGCAAAGTAGAATATTCACGTTCAATCCTGTTTAATATATCTGGATCAGTTGGATCTTCAAGGTACTCAGGTGGGATATTATCAATTCTTTGTGTTTCATATTCCTTCTTTGTCAGGTAGAATTCAGTTGTTTCCATGTCACCATTTTTCATAACCAAAGTTAATATGTGACGAAGTTTTGCATCGCGGTCAAAACCTAATATGGCAGTATTTTCGAAGATTGGGATTTCTATATAGTCGAGGAATAACTTTTCTACCGATTCATCAGCTTTGCAGATAAGAATTCCACCTTGAACAGGATTACCATGTAAAGATACCAGCTCTGCTGCAGAAAGCTGAATAGATATGGTTAAGAGTAACACGAACAATAGTTTTATTATGTTCATCTTTATATTTTTTCCCACTTTTTTCGCCACTAAGAACATCAAGTAACACAAAAGATAACGTACTTTATCATAATGCATCTTTGTGAACTTCGCAGCTTATTATGATCTTCTATTCCCTCTCCTTCAGGAGAGGGTTAGGGTGAGGTCTTCCTTTCATCATTGGAAATTCCGTGTTGGATATTGGATATTCATTTATTTTAAAGTTCAATTCTAACGAAAGTATCCTTTTTAATCCAGCCGCCAAGTCCGTTCTCCAATTTGATCAAGCTCCAGTTCTCTTCGTTTCTTTCAATGGTGAAGATCATTCCCTCATGAATAGTGAAGACACGTGTAAAATCTTCTCCTGGACCACTATATCCAATAGCCGAATTACTCAGTAAAACAGCTTCATCATCATTGTGAAAATCCTGCCATTTTAAAGCACTTATAATTAACAATGCTGAAAAAAAGATTATGAGAATAGTTGTAATGAATATGGGAATTGTTTTCTCACGGTTTTTGAAATGAATTATTATTAAACTGATGAGAATGATAAGTATTGCGAAGAAAAGCAGAGTGATAATAGCTAGTAAATTAATGGAAATTGAATCGAATGCTTTCAACCAGAATGATCTGATCACACTTTCATTCTCTGAATTCTGGTTATCCTTAGTAAAGGTGAGAGCATATTCCAGGTTTCTTCTGGCAGCTTTATGATCGGATCTTACTTTTAATGCTTTTTTATAATAAAGTATAGTTCTGCCAATTTTGTTTAATCTGAAATTGCAGTTTCCAATATTGTAATAAAGGTCTGAATTTATGATACCTTCATTTTCAATTACACTGAATTTCTCTAAAGCTGCTTGATAA
>JAQICU010000269.1 GCA_027858325.1 Candidatus Cloacimonadota bacterium | reverse complement strand
GATGCTGACAGATTGGAACAAGAATCGATGGAGTTCCATAAAAGAGTTAGAGATGGTTTTTTGGACTTAGCTGACAAAGAGCCTGATAGGTTTTTTGTGTTAGATGGAAAAAAAAATATTGATGAAATTCATCATGAGGTAATTGTTATAATAAAAAAGGAGTTAAATAAATGAAAGTCAGATTAAATAAAATGAGTAAAATTCTTTTCTCAGCAAGTGTAATTGGTTGGATTATTATTGGTGTCCTACTTTTTAATTTTGTAAATGTGGATGCTGCAAATTCGGAAGAAACTAATATTTACAAGAAACTTAAACTATTTAGCGAAGCGCTGTTCAATGTCAGACAAAATTATGTAGAAGAACTTGATGTTGATGACCTGATAGATTCTGCCATTAAAGGTATGTTGGATGAAGTAGATCCGCATACATATTATTTCACACCAGATGAATTTGAAAAATTCAGCACAGATACAAAAGGTGAGTTTGGTGGGTTAGGTATTTCGATAGATAAGAAAGGTGATTATATAACTGTAGTAGCACCTATTGAGGGAACACCCGCCTATAGAATGGGAATTCATGCTGGAGATAAGATATCCAAAGTTGATAATGAAAGTGTTGTAGGTGTTTCAACTGATGAATCAATAAAGAAAATGCGCGGTGAACCTGGAACAAAAGTTGTGATATCAATCATCAGACCTGGAGTTAAAGATGAATTGGAATTTGAGATCATTCGGGAGATAATTAAAATTCACAGTATCCCATATTCATTTAAGCTGGATAATGGAATTGGATATATGCGAATTAGACAGTTCAATGCAAATACAACTTCAGATTTGAGAGAAAAATTAGATGAGCTGGAAGAAGAAGGAATTCGTGGACTTATTGTCGACCTTAGGTTCAATCCTGGTGGTCTTCTAAGAGAAGCAATAAACACTGTAAATGAATTCATTGGGAAAGGTAAACTTGTAGTATTTACAAAAGGTAGAGCACCGCAAACCAACATGGAATATTTTACAAAGTATAACAGGATAAGAGAAGACTATCCGGTTATAGTACTTATCAACGGCGGTTCTGCTAGTGCTTCTGAAATTTTTGCCGGTTCGTTGCAGGATTGGGATCGTGGTTTGGTTGTTGGTCAAACTTCGTTTGGAAAAGGCTCGGTTCAACGTTTATTCCCGCTTTCAGATGGAAATGGAATCAAGATAACAACTGCTAAATATTACATCAAATCCGGTAGAGGTATACATAAGGACCTTAATGATAAATTATTGAAAGATGAACGCTTGAAAAATGGTGATATTTCTAAAGAAGAAATTGAAGAAATGCAGGAAGTAGCTGAAGAAAAAAATCATGAGAATGTATATTACACAAACATGGGAAGAGAAGTTTATGGTGGTGGAGGAATAACTCCAGACATTGAGATTGAACAGTCTCTTCTTACAAACCTGGGTGTAGATCTTCGTAGAAAAAATATTTTCTTCAATTATTCTGTTAATTACTTAGTAGAAAACGATGACATAGTCACTATGGATTATAAAGCATCACGTAAGGATATTGATGAATTATTGGAATTTGCAAAAACAGAAGAAATCGAATTTGAACAGGTTGAAGTAGATAGCATTCTAGCTTGGATCGAGAATGAACTGACCAGTAACATTATTGGTAGAAAATTTGGTGAAGTGGAGCGGTATAAAGTTATATTAGAAGAAGATACTCAGCTTCAAAAAACAATTGAAATATTTGATAAATATTCTACACTTGAAGATATGTTCGAATATGCTGAAGAGATGAAGCAGAACAAAAAAGATAAGGATAATAAATAACTTTTTGGTTTTCATCATGATAATAAATAAAACCTTCCGGGTTTGCTATTAGGAAGGTTTTTTATCAATTTTATCTAATTTGTGTAAACAATTCAAGATTATAAAATTCAAGTTAGTATTCGTTTAATCAATAATTCTTGACATTAATAAAATACTTTAGTTTTGAGATTATATTAAGAATTAATAATAATTATGGAGATAATTTTGGAAAAATTTTTAGTAACCAGTGCACTTACTTATGCAAATGGAAAATTGCATATTGGTCACATTGCCGGCTCATATTTGAATGCAGATATTTTTGTTAGATACCAGAAGTTAGTTGGAAATGATGTGTTATATATTGGTGGAACCGATGATTATGGAACTCCAATTTCGCTCAAGGCTGAAGAAGAAAAAATTTCACCACAAGAAATTGTGAACAAATTTAATAAAAGCATGAGATCTGAT
Source organism: Candidatus Cloacimonadota bacterium (assembly GCA_027858325.1). Taxonomy (GTDB): domain Bacteria; phylum Cloacimonadota; class Cloacimonadia; order Cloacimonadales; family TCS61; genus Tenebribacter. The sequence goes on along the minus strand of JAQICU010000269.1, from coordinate 1,769 downwards.
CTGGAAGGGTTAAATATCCAATTGGATAACTTTTCGGGAACATCTCATCCGAACCATATAAAAATTTCACAAGATTTTTTTACCAATTTATATGATGCTGGGTACATAAAGAAAAAAGTTATTAAACAATTTTATGATGAGAAGCAGAATCGATTTTTATCAGATAGATATGTAGAGGGAATCTGTCCGTTTTGCAAAACAGCAGGAGCACGAGGGGATCAATGTGATAACTGCGGAAAATTGATTGATGCTATGGATTTGATTGAGCCAAAGAGCAAACTTTCAGGTGAAGTCCCCAAAATAAAAGAAACAACACATTGGTACCTTGATCTTCCTAAATTTGAGGATGAATTACGTAAATGGCTCGATACAAAAACATATTGGAAAGATAATGTTAAAAATTTTGTTCTTAGTTGGCTGAATGAAGGTTTACAAGAACGTGGTATCACTCGCGATCTAAATTGGGGTGTTCCAATCCCACTGGAAAATACCGAAGGAAAGGTGCTTTACGTATGGTTTGACGCACCAATCGGATATCTCTCTTCAACCAAAGAATGGGCAGAAAAGATTGGTAAGCCTGATCGTTGGAAAGATTACTGGTTAGATAAAAGCACCAAAATGATCCATTTTCTGGGAAAGGACAATATTCCATTCCATACAATAATCTGGCCGGCAATGCTTTCCAAGCAGAAAGAGGGATTTGTACTTCCGCATGATGTACCTGCAAATGAGTATTTAAATCTGGAAGGACAGAAGATGTCAACAAGCCGTAACTGGACAGTATGGGTAGAAGATTACTTGAAGTATTTTGAGGGAGAGTATCTGCGTTTTGTTCTGGCTGCAAATGCACCGGAAACCAAAGATAGTGATTTCAGTTGGGAAGATTTTAGAATGCGGATAAATACTGAGCTTAACAATGTTTTGGGCAATTTGGCAAATAGAACATGTGTATTCAGTAAAAAGTATTTTGATGGAAAAATTAAACGACCAGTGAAGCTTACTGAGTTATCTAAAAACACGCTTGCAGAAGTTTATAAACTTACAGATACAATAGGTATATCATATTCAAGTTATCAAGTAAGAAAGGCTACAAAACAATTCATAGATATTGCTCGTATTGGCAATAAATACTTCGATGAAACACAACCATGGAAGGAAGTTAAAACGGATAAAGATAAAGCTTCCGAAACTTTGTATATATGTCAGGAAATATTGCGTATACTATCAATTGTAGGATCTCCGATAATTCCAAAAAGTATGAAAATCCTTCATGATATGCTAGGTATTAAAGTTCCACTTGTATGGAATAATATCAGCAAAGAGTCAACGGAATATACAATTAATAAAGTTGATAGATTATTCAGAAAGATAGAAGAAAAGGAAGTTGAAGAACAACTTGAGATACTTAAACAAAGACAGAAAGAGAATCTAAAGGAAGTTATTATGATAGAACATAAACCCCTAATAGAATATGATGATTTTATGAAACTTGAGATTCGTATTGTAAAGATATTAAAAGCTGAGAGAGTGAAAAAATCCAATAAATTATTGCAACTCAAAGTAAATATAGGTGGGGAAGAGCGTTCAGTAATAGCTGGGGTTGGAAAAGATTATGAACCGGAAGAACTGCTTGGCAAGAAGGTTCCAATGCTAATAAACCTGAAACCCAGAAATGTTATGGGTGTAGAATCTCAAGCTATGATCTTAGCAGCAGAATCTGATGGGAAACTAACCCTTTTGCATCCGGATAAAGATGTGATTGAAGGAAG
>JAQICU010000222.1 GCA_027858325.1 Candidatus Cloacimonadota bacterium | reverse complement strand
GCTCACTTAGAGCAATGCGATATAACCAGGATGAAAATCCACAATTTCTGGAATCATAAAATCGAAATATTGCCAGCCGCTTCATTGCTTTAAAGAAAACATTAGATACGATCTCATTGCGTACTGATTCTTCTTTCACTCTATGAAATATAAAATTGTTGATCTTTGGATAGTACCTATTATAAAGATAATCAAACTGGTTGATATCTTTTTTTGCCTTGAGGATCATCTCTCTTTCTCTATCCAAATCCAATTTCCTTCATCGTTTACTAAATACTATAACGCAAATCAATATTCCAAGTTACAATATATTTAATCAGCAAGTTCTACAAGTCAAACATATTTTACTAATTTACTATATTATTTCAATTTATTGTTGTTTAATATACGTCAGGTTAAGTTTGTAAAAAAAATATTGCCTGTTTTCTTTCGATTATGATTCTTGCCAGAGATTAATAATATTAAATATTTAAGGAGATAAAAATGAAACGAATAGTTGCAATCATACTAATTATTGTTCCAATTTTAATTTTTGCAGAAGAATATACACTTGAAGAGTTGATAGATATCGGATTAGAAAATTCATACGATATGAAACTGGAAAATGTGAACGACTTAAATGCGCAAAGCGAACTACGGAGCAGTTGGTTCGGGCTTCTTCCCTCGGCAAGTATTTTTGCGGGCAGTTCCAAAAATTTTGATACAAATTTGGATTGGTCAAAAAGTGCTTCATTCCAATTAAGTAAAAACATAAGTTTGAACGAACCGAGTTATTATGATGTAAGAACTTCTATCCTGAATAAAAGAAATGCTGATCTCTCTTTGGAGAATAGAAGAAAATTGATCGCATATACAGTTTTCAATAAATATCTGTCAGTTTTGGAAGCACAAAAAAATCTGGAAATTCAAAAAGAGAATTTAATTCTTCAGCAAAAGATCAACGGTCAAGTAGAAGTACAATTTGAAACTGGAGATAAATCTGCATTAGAGTTGCAGCAAAGTAAGATATCTCTGATCGATTATGAGATAGCCGTGAATGAAGCAAAGAACAGTCTTGTGAAACTTAGAAAAGATCTTTTCAGCTATCTTAATATCAATGATGAAGAATTTGAACTTTCTGCTCCAGATATTGATATCACAATAGAAAGTGCTGAATTTGTTACAAACATTGCACTAAAGCAAAAAGAAAATACACTGAAAAGTAGCAAGATAATACTGTTCCAACAAAAGATGAATTTTCTACCTACAATCTCAATGTCATATTCATTATACCATGATGATCCCAATGATGTTTATGATTTTAGCAATTATGATAGAACCAATAATACACTTTCGTTAAATGCCAGTTACAATATTTTCAATTTATTGGAAACAAGAGAGTTGTATCTTCAATCAAAGAGAAATCACGAGCTCTTAGAAATGGATCTTGAAATCACAAAAGAGAGCAATGTAATTGACTTGCAAAATCTTCTTTCAGATCTTGAAACAATAAAGATATCAAAAAAGCTTTATGCTGATAAACTTGAACTTGCCGAAAAGAATTTGCAGATGGCTCAAGAACTTTATAAACATGGAATGATAAGCCTTCTCGATCTTGACCGTTCAAAAATTGAGTTCCAGAATTCAACGATATCAAATATGAGTAATAAATTTGAACTGTTACGAAAACAAGAAGAAATAAATCTGCTGCTTTCAAATAAAATTTTAGGCAAATGGTAAAAAAAAGATTTGGTTAATTAATAAACGGCGGAATTCTCCGCCGTTTATTATTTTGTATTAGTAAATAATTTATTTTCTTCTACACTTTCCTTCAATTTTCTCTGTATATTTTTGAGAGTTAGCGATTTTCTCACCTATTGGATCAGAAGATCTTTTCGCATCAGCAAGTGTGTAAGTATATATTGTTTCCGGATCAATTAGCTGATTCATGAAAGTATATGGCCAACCATCTTCGTCAACAAACTTTATATCCCAATACCCGGTTGTAACAAGCCATGATATGTAATATCCGGGATAAAGGATATCGGAACCTAATAGATCATCTCCCCATTCTGTACTGGAACTTGGAGAAATATAAATATAATAGATACTTGTATAATCCGTATCATTCACGATCTTAATTTCACCAGTATCTCCAATGATCTCAACATTAGCGGTACTACCAGGTTTAATGGTCTTATTAACTTCATAAGAATCGTACCAGAACCATTCTCCACCACCATATGTTACCGTAACTTTCTTGTCTTCTTCACCGAAAATACTTGTACTGAGATCCCAAGAATAGGAT
>JAQICU010000186.1 GCA_027858325.1 Candidatus Cloacimonadota bacterium | reverse complement strand
ACCAGGGATTGCACCCATCCAAGTTGGAAATGGAGCAGTGACGGGAAATTTCATCATGGGCATTGCCAGATTCAAGGATGGATTTCCAACTGTTGCAACTTTAAGCTTTTTAACCATCTTCTTCATGATTGCATTTAAACCGAAAAATGTGAAGAATATCGAAGCTTCGATACCTTCCATTCTAGCTCCGTTAGCCATTATTAAAGCAGGATTAACTTCGTCTAATCCACCTTTTGCGCAAATTATCGATACTTTCTTGATTTTTTCGTTTTCCATCTTTCTCTCCTAATATTTAGATACAGCTTTCAGGTTTTTTCAAACCAGCAATTCTAGATGAAATTTTGAGTGGTCCACCTGGGAATAGGCTATAAAGCTCTTTTGTATCTGCTACACCTGTTTTCTTCATTTTGCGAATAGAAGGCATTTCACCATTATCTTTAAAATACTTCTGAAGATATTTGATGATTTCCCAATGTCTATCCGTCATTTGCTCAATTCCTTCTTCTTTAGCAATAGCTTCACCAATTGCTTCATTCCATTGATTGAATTCAGTTAAATAACCTTCATCATTTACATCAACTGTGTTTCCAGCATAATCTTTTGTAGCCATTTTTTACTCCTTTCGAGATTGAATGTTTGATACTCGATCTCAATTTTATTTTATTTTTTAATTTTCTTACCAATTTTTGTCATTTGAGTGGATATTCCCGGCATAGGTAATCCTTTCAAAAGCAAATACCAATAGATATACCGGAAAATCATTTTCCCAAAATGATTTAATCTGCTTTCTTTCAACAAAACAAAAGGCCCTACGATTGGAAGTGGAAATGTCCCTTTAACAGGTTCAACATCATAGTTAAAATCTATCAAGAAAGCTTTACCAAATCCAGACTCAATAAAGCAATTAGCATGTCCGTCAAATTCTTTTACGAGTTCTTTTCCATTGATGAATTTCATGATATTTTTCGTAAGTACATCTGCCTGAAAATGAGCAACAGAACCAGCTTTTGAAGCTGGAAGATCGGTAGCATCACCGATCACAAAAATGTTTTCTTTCTTCTTAGATTGGAGTGTATGTTTATCGGTTGGAATAAAATTTAGATCATCTCCCATTCCTGATCGCTCTATAACTTCGTCTCCCATGTTTGTCGGGATAGAAATTAACAGATCATAATCAACTTTTTGACCATCATAAGATTGGACATATTTGTCCTTTTCATCCACCAGTTCCACATCAAAATCCGGTACTATTTTTATGTTCTTTTCTTCCATTAAATAACTAAGCACTTCTGAACTTTGCTGCTTTGTAAAAGCTCCTGATAAAGGTGTAACATACGTCATTTCAACTTTATCACGGATTCCCTTTTTTGTGAAATACCAATCTGCTAAGAAGCAAAACTCAAGTGGAGCAACTGGGCATTTGATCGGCATTTCTGCCAGATGAACAACAAATTTACCGCCTTTCCAGTTTTCCAGTTTATCACGCAAAGCCACTGCACCCTCAAAAGTATAAAAATCAAAGACATCTTTGAACCAGCCTTCACCTTTCAAACCATCTATTTCGTCAGGAACAATTTTCGCTCCTGTGGCTATGATCAAGATATCATAAGGAAGGTTTGTTCCATTTTTTAATACTACATTGTTTTTGTCGTGTTCGATAAGTTCAATTGCTTCTTCGATGTAGTGAACTCTACCTGGAATAAATTGCTTTTTGTTTTTGATTACATCTTTTTCTTTGTAAATGTCGAATGGTATAAACAAGAAACCGGGTTGATAATAATGAGTTTTATGCTGGTCGACAATAGTTATCTTCCACTCTTTTTTATCTAGTTTTCTTTTCAAATGATTTGCCATCATTGTGCCGGCAGTTCCAGCTCCTAAGATCAATAAATTCTTCATTAGTGCTCCTAATTCTATCTATATTTTTTATTACTTCTCAATCTGTTCTGCTTTTAATCGCTTCGCTTACAAGCATTATTGTATAATTGTACAGTTCAACGGAATCTATATTTCCTATTTCTAATAATAGGTTTGGGATAATCCCAGAGAGTTCACCCCAAAGAACATAAGAGAGCATATCCGATTCTGTATCAGATCTGATACTTTTATCTTGCTTTCCGTTTTGAATTATTGAACCTATCATTTCTCTGATACTTTTATTCTCTGTATCAATATCTAACAATACCGGACTTTCTGATTTGCAACCTGCACGATGTTGTTTATAATTGGAAAAAGCGAAGATAAAACTTGGATAATCATTGTGATATTTAAGAAAAGTTGATGCAAAGTGATTAATTTTGTTTATACTTAGT
>JAQICU010000139.1 GCA_027858325.1 Candidatus Cloacimonadota bacterium | reverse complement strand
ATATTATATTTACTTATTATAGTATTTATTTAACGGAATTAATTCTTATCTCTTTATATTTAAGATAGTGTTTTAATGGTTATTTTTTCACTTTTTTTAACTTTCCCAAGATCCAGAATGTTTTTGTGAGGAAGCGTAAATTTAGTTGGTCAATTCGTAGAATTGCCCCTACAAAACAGTAGGGACGATTACCCTTAATCGTCCGAAGTGAAATGTAAACCTATAGAACATCCTTCCTATGGAGAGCAACGTGCAAGATTCGTCAGAATGACGCAAATTATATGGTAAAAAAAAACGCCCCGATTTTTCGGGGCGTTCTATACGAACTATGAATTATTTCATTAGGATGGAGAAGTTGCCCCTCCGATAAAAACCGTCGGGGCGAAATTCTCTTATTTCATTAGGATCATTTTCTTAGTTGATGTGTACCTGCCGATGTTACCTTCTGAAACCATCTTATAGAAGTAAACACCACTTGATACAGATTTGCTTGAATTATCTCTACCATTCCATATTACTGTGTAGTTATTAGCTTCACGTTGTTCATCTATAAGTGTCTTAACAAGCTGTCCTCTGATGTTATAGATCGTTATTTGAACATGAGATGGCTCAATTAGTGAGAACGCAATCTTTGTTTCCGGATTGAATGGATTCGGGTAATTCTCACGCAGTTCTGTTACAAGAGGAATAATAATTCCAGCATCTGTTCCCAAGTATGTAAATGGAAATTCTTGAATTTCAGATTCTCCATCATCGTAAACTGCAGAAACACCGGCAACATAATCATTACCTACTGTAAGTTCTGCTACATCATATGGCCAATAATTCTCTGTTGTAGTTCCAACATCGTCACCATCAAGGAATACATTGTAACCCAGGAGATCACGAGAGTTGTTATTTATGGTTTCCTTACTTTGTTTGTCATTTCCGGAATCAGTACGATCAGATCCTGGAGGAGTATCCCAGGTAAATAAGGCTGTCTCTTCATCAACATTGAGATTAACAGGCGGAATATTACCTGATATAATTAGAGTTACCGGAATTATGTAGTCATCACCACGAGTATAATTAGAGTTATTATGGATCAGCAGATCTGCTGTGAGCTCATCTCCGATTAGAAGTTCGGCAGCATCAAAGGTAACTTCAACTTCAATAGATCCACCATTGCCCGGAACTATACCGGAAGGATTACCGGTACATGATACCCAGCATTCCAAAGGAACACCGGAATCAATATTATACACAGTATTTGATCCTTGATCAATTGCCCAGAGATTTCCCACGTTATCAATGTCTAGGCCGGCACAAGCATAATCTGCGCCGGGAGAAGTGAAACTTTGCAGAACAGTTCCGTTTGTAGGATCAAGTTCATAAATGTTATTAGCTACAGAACTTTCTGTTACCCAAAGAGAACCTGTACCATTGTTTCCCGATGGATGCCAGGCAAGACCGGAAACACTGGCAAAAGGAATAGTTGAGATCGTAGCACCGGAAGCATCAATATGATAGATCTCCGTGTGATTCCAACCACCAATATAAAACTCATCATTTGCCGGATCGTATGTTACACTACGAGCCGAAGTTGTATTCCATGCACCGGAAATAATTTCATCAACTGCACCTGTGTTTTCATCAAGCTTATAAATATTATTATCACCGCCAACATTTACAGCAAAAATATAGCCCGGTGTATACGCCATATCACCAACCCACGAACCCATCCAGGATGAGCAATTAATAGTTGCACCGGTTGCTGTACCATCAATAGTATATTGATAGATGTTTGGATCAGCAGCAACAGCATCGGTTAACCAGAGAAATTCACCGTCGAAACCTATACCCCATGGGAACATTGTTGGATTAAACTGAGATAAAATATCACCTGCATCACGTGAGGGGATCGAAGGAATGCTGAGATGCTCGGCAGTTGTGATATCTTCCAGATTTGTATTCATCTTCCTAGTTTCAAGCTGATTAGGTACATAAGATGTAGTTCTTGAATTTTGTAATTTTGGAGTATTGAGAACTTGTTTCACCCTAATTTCTGCCGGAAATTCAAAGCCGATGCTATATTCAAGATCACCAGGACCATCATTAGTAATGGTGAACGTCTGCACTTCCATGTCATCAGGAGGTAAGTAAGATGTAAGTTCAGTTACATCAACAGCAACTTCTGACCAGAGCATATCGATATCCTGAGTGGTTGTAATACTTTCTTCAATTACCACGTCTTCCACAAGAGCAGGAAGGTAATATTCATGTTCACATTCTACATCATAAGTCCCAGTAACAATATCATCGATGAAGTAGTATCCGTCCCCATCGGAAGTACCGCTGTATAGACCTATCGTAATATCAGCATCTGGAATCGGGGTACCGGTACCAAATTCAGTTACAAATCCATCAAGTGAACCAAATACTTGTTCATAGATACGAACATCATCTATATACCATCCCGGATATGGTACAGAACTATCCGAACCAAAGTGCCATCTTACTAAAATATTTTCTCCAACATAGGCTGAAAGGTCGAATTCTACCAGTTCCCAGAACTGCTGATCATGTCCACAGAAAATAGGTTCTCCACTTAATGGATTGGAAGTATTTGCTGTTCCGGTATATCCGGTAATTGGTGTAATTACTGACCATGATGTACCACCATCTGTAGATACTTTCACATTGCCGCCATCATAACTTGCTTCGATATCATACCAGTGCCAGAATTCCAGCATGTAAGCATTGGTTACAATTCCCACAGGAATTGTAGCATCTAAGGTGAAGTTTGAACCATTAGGATAATCACCACCAAGAACTGTTCCCCATACATTTGTGCCGGACTGGGCTGATCCGGGACCGGAGGTTGGTGCACCCCATTGCCAGCCGGAGGGGTTGTTACTTAGAAGGTAGCCATCATTATCTTCAAAATCACTGAAGTAATAAATCGAGATCTGTAAAGCAAAATCTTGTGTTATGGCTGCACCGGGATCAAAAACAATATCCTGTACAGTTTGAGGAATATACATAGTGGCTGTACAAGTAATATCGTAAGTATCAGCAACAATATCTACAATAGAATAATCTCCACTGGCATTTGTTGTAGCCCAGTATTCATAGCCAAGATCACTGAGCAAATATATCTCTGCATCTTCAATAGGAAGACCTGTATCTACATCTGTTACATTACCATCCAGTGTTGCAAATTCGAAAGGATCCATGCCAATATCATACGTAACAACTACATCTGGAAGTACTTCAACTGATCCAAAGAAATCATAATAACCTACTTTGGTAGCAGTTACATCCTGTACACCGGTTACAATATCTTCGATAAGGTATTCTCCCGATGCATTTGTGGTAACGGGACCAAACGCTCCTACATATACTTCAACACCATTTATAGGATTACTAGTCGCACTATCTGTAATAACTCCATCTACATCACCGTGTGCCAGTTCTGAGTAATAAAAACGGATATCGGGATAAGTGGTTTTCGCAGTTAAATCACCGGGAGGTGATTGTATGGAAAATTCTTCACTGTCACTATATTCATGCAATGTACGATTAGCAGTACCAGATTCAGTTGTCCACCATGTATCAGATGTTGAGAAATATTCATCATCATCTTTAATAATTCCCATTACAAGATTGTTGCTATATTCATATTCAAATGGTGTATCAAGAGGAATCTCTAACCAGTAATCACCAGTGGGAACATCAATGGTGCCATCAAAAACCATTGTTAGTTGACTAGCATCAATCCATCCACCGGAAAGGTCATCTACATCAATTTCACCAAGCCATATCTCAAAATTAAATGGATTAATGGTGCTTCCAATATTGGCAGCATGAAAAGCAACAGCATTGATCAGCATATCTGTTCCAATCCATTCTTTATCATAAACTACTTCAACGATAGTATTATGCCAGTACAAGTTCATCGGTATTTCATAATCTCCAATTTCTGTATCTCCAACTTCTACAACTGTTATGCCAATACCAACGCTTGGTGTTTGAGTGGAAGGTCCACTACCTGAGTTGTTGAATGGAGTTATTGTATACGAGTAAATACCCGGATCTACAATAGTATCATCTATCCACTGTGTAACCGGTCCGGCAATACTAAAAGTAAAACCATCGGAACGTTCAAAATCATAACCTGTTACGCCTGGGAAATATCCACCGTGCATTCCTGCAGTAGGATTCACCCATTCCAATAGTGCTTCCAGATCACCAGTACTTATATCGGTTAGAGTAAAATCAGTTACAGCATCAGGCACATCTTCACCGATCCAGACAGACGCAGTTGCAGGAATACCTTCACCAGCATCATTGAAACCAACAACTCTGTATGAATACTGTCCGGCTAAAGGTACGGAAACATCTGTGTAGCTTCCTGGGCCACCAATTACGGGTGTAGTATCAGTGTAAATAAGGTCTTCCCCCCGATAAACCCGCATCTCATCAAGATCAGTAAGAGTGGCACCGCCAACTGTCAGGTCTGGGCAAGTCCAATCAATATCTGCTGAAAGAGCACCGCCAGCATCCGGAGTAACTACAACATCACTTGGAGCAGCAGGTGAATCTAACGGAGCAGCATCTCTAAGTTCCATACCATAAACTACATCAGGAGTACCCTGTCCAAGACAGCCTAAAATAGTTTTGCCAGGAACAAGACCACCTTCATAATAGAAAGCTCCACCAATAATTCCGGCATTGGGAAGAGTAACCGCATGAGTTGTACCAGTAGGCATACCGTCTAGTCCATACTGAACAAAAGTAGTTGGAGAAGCGAACAACCACAAACAATCTGCAAATGAATCATAAGCAAAACCATAAGCAGAATTTGCATCTACATATGTGTTAATCAAGGCTCCAGTTACGTCAAATTCATAAATTGGATCACTAAAACTTTTTGTCCAGAAATGGTTACCATCATAAGCTAAAGCACGAATAGTACCGAAGGTTGAGCTGAACAATGTAGACCAAGTTTCAGTTGCAATATCAAACTCAAAGAAACTAGATTCGTTTCCACCATAGATTTTGTTGGTTGAAGCATCATACGCAAGGTCACGAATACCCCAGCCGGTAGCCGCAGCAGGTTGCTCATAGCTATCAACTAAAGTTCCTGCAACTGGATCTATCCTATAAAGATAGTTAGGATCCGCAGCATTCCCACCACCGGTAACCCAGATATGGGTTCCGTCGTATTCTACACCAAGCAGCTGATTATCAACAGCAATTGCTTCTACATCAAGATCAAAAATAATGTCACCAACATCATCTGTTACTACAGGAATTACTGCATCCGGGTTAACATCATTTAACATTGGTACTTTATCTACTTTCGTTTCAGAATAAAGACCAGTTGAAATCAATACTACTAATAAAATCACAAATAACTTTTTCATTTTTGTCTCCTAAATTAAAAATTTAATTTAACTCTCAAAAGAATCATAATTGCGATGGTAACACATTTCATTAATACATAACCAAAATTTTCGAAATTAAAATTTCATTTACCATTTCATTAATTATTATAAAGAACAATCTTTTGTTTCCTTCACTTGCCAAATAGGAAAAGTGAGTTGCTTTTTGTCAAACTCTTTCCATAAAAATACAATATTATTATTAAATTCTATTTAGTTAATTTTAGAGATAATCACTAATTAAAGACCTTCACTTTCCTTAAAAATGAATATCTCCTCTCCCTCTTTTTGCA
>JAQICU010000096.1 GCA_027858325.1 Candidatus Cloacimonadota bacterium | reverse complement strand
TGAGGTATATCTCTCTTTTCATGTTCTTTTCTGATAACTTCAGTATTCCCACATCTAGTAAATTCACTCAACGAATTCACTTCGGATTGGACTGTACATGCTGCCAATGAAATTTTTATCGAGAATCGTGAAAATTGCATAGAGTTTAATGGAGCTGGATTTACAAATCCGGCTCTGGATGTTGATATCAAAGAATTCTTCACAAATGTTTATAATAGTACAGAAAATGATTCTCTGAGTACCATTTCCAATGAGATCCTTACAGCTATAGAAGCCTGTTTTATTTTCCAGAATACTAATGATTATCCACCTGGTTATAACTCAGACGATGTTGGCACTGCCATTATCTGGTATCCTGATGCCGAGACGCAGGGCTTTTTTGAAATCCGTAAAGAAGAATATCAACAGTTACAGTTTTCACAGACCAACTGGCTGGATTTTCTAGAAAACAGTTTCACGAAAAAATAGATTTATCCACACTTATTAACACCCGTAATTTATTATATAATACTTTTCTTATTTCGAAGGAATTTAAATACCCATTCAGTAATAATTTAGAGCGTATTTGAGATGTGTATAACTGGTGTATAAACAGTGAGTAATTTCTCAGCAAATAGCTATCTTGCTATACAGTAACATATTAGGGGCTTAAGAAATTTTATGCATATCGTGAATATGATTAACACAAAGCTCCGTCTTAGAATCAAACTCGACTCGAGTTTTTGAAAAACCCGAGTTGGGTCTGAAACAGATAAAGTAACCCGAAGTTCCTTCTTTGTGAACTAAAATAAACAAAAAGCTTCTCTGTAAACTGAGAAGTTTTTGTTTAGTATATTTATTTCACTTCGTTGTTGATATCGCTTCAGCCTTGTTGTGCCTTAGTCATCGCACGATGACGGGGTTATCCTGCCGATGATCAAAACACTTCAGCTTCCAATAGCAAAACTTGACATAAAAAGCAAATAACAAAAATTAACTTTTAGTGTGCTAGGCGGGAAGGTAGCGGTGTCCTGTAACCTACAATCCGCTCTAGTGGGGCTGAATTCCTGCTTGAGAATACTGATTTCTTTTGTAGAATTAATAAGCGGTGTTGAGAGTCAAGCCCAGCGCAATTGTGAACTGTGAACTGTGTCAGATCCGGAAGGAAGCAGCACTAAATGGATATCATGATGTGCCGCTGGTCTACTTGATTTGAGCTGGCTGTTGATTTCTGCTCTGGAATAGGTATCAAGGGCAGGTGCACACTTTTTATTGAATTAGCGTTGATGATCAAATTTATTTTAAGGATATTTTATGGCTGGCAAATTTAAAGTACCACGCGGTACTTATGATATTTTACCTGATGAGAGTTACAAATGGCAATTTATGACAAATGTATTCAGGGAAGTTGCAGGCGAATTTAACTACAGAGAGATTGTTACGCCCATCTTCGAGAAGAGTGACATTTTTGAACGCAGTGTCGGAGAAACTAGCGACATTGTGGAAAAAGAGATGTATAAATTTGAGGATAAAAAGGGAAGGATCTTCGCACTGCGTCCGGAAGGAACAGCACCGGTCGTGCGTTCGTTCATTGAGAATGGATTGCTGCTTAAACCAAATTCGGCCAAGCTCTATTATTTAGGTCCCATGTTCCGTTATGACCGACCGCAAAAAGGTCGCTTCCGTCAGTTCTATCAATATGGCATTGAGAATATCGGCAGTAATGACCCCTACGTAGATGCCGAGGTGATCAGCTTTGCATACATGTTCCTATCCAAATTGGGACTTAAAAATTTTCAACTTCAGATCAATAGTATCGGTTGTAAGAACTGCACTCAGGATTATGATAATGCTCTTAAAAAATACTTTGCACCCTATCAGAACGATCTCTGTTCCGACTGCCGTAAAAGGCTTGAGAAAAACCCAAAAAGAGTGCTGGACTGCAAAGTAAAAACCTGCCAGATAATTGCGAAAGGTGCTCCCTCCATGCTCGATTACCTGGATGAAGATTGCACTACAAATTTTAACAAAGTTCAGCAATATCTTACAGAAATGAGGATTTCATTTGTGGTAAATCCGAAGATCGTGCGGGGTTTGGATTATTATTCGCAAACAGCCTTTGAATTTATAGATACAAATCTGGGAGCACAAAATACTCTTATCGGTGGTGGCAGATATGACGGATTGGCAGAACAACTGGGTGGCAGAGAACTACCGGGGATCGGTTTTGCTGGAGGTTTTGAAAGATTGCTGCTTTCTATGGAAGAAGAAAATCTCTCCTTTGGTCAACCACAGACGCCAAAAGTTTATCTGGTCACTGTAGGTAATGAAGCCAGATCTGCCGGGATCAAGTTGATATTGGAACTGAGAAGAAGCGGTATTTCCGCCGAATTCGATTCAGATAAAACATCGATGAATGCCCAGATGAAAAGAGCCAATAAAACAGGCGCCGCCTTTGCTTTGATCTTGGGTGACGATGAACTGAAGAGGAATATGATTATCATAAAAAATTTGGCAAATGGTGAACAAAAAGAAATTAATATTACTGATATTATCAAAAGTCTGAAAGATAAGTAATATTGTTCTTGACGCAAAAAGCTGGCACTCCAAAAAAGGGGTTGCTAATAATAAAAAAAAGATTAGTTTAATATAAAAATAAAGCTGGAGGATATTATGAAATTAAAACCACTTGATGACCGTGTTGTTATCGAAGTAGCTAAATCTGAAGAGAAGAATGTTGGCGGTATTATCATTCCGGATACTGCCAAAGAGAAACCACAGATCGGTAAGATCATTGCCGTTGGTACTGATGAAGATCTGCAGAAATTGGTCAAGATCGGCGATAAAATATTGTATGCAAAATATGGCGGAACCGAAGTAGATGTTGAAGATAAGAAATTATTGATTATATCCCAATCAGATATCTTGGCAATAATAGAGTAGGAGATAATTATGTTAGAAGTTACCGCAGATACATTTGAACAAGAAGTATTAAAATCGGATATCCCGGTTGTTATTGATCTTTGGGCATCATGGTGTGGACCCTGTAAGGCAATAGCACCAATAGTTGAAAGCATTGCTGTTGATTATGAAGGCAAAGTGAAAGTTGTTAAACTTAATATCGATGACCACCCATCAATTGCTGCTCAATATAAGGTTATGTCTATCCCTACACTGCTGTTTTTCAAAGATGGAAAGGTTGAATCTCAAGTTATCGGGCTGGTTGGTAAAGATAAAATTGCCGGCAAAATTGAAGCGATGCTCTAAACTTGATTTAGAATTATAGATTTATAAAACCTCTCCTAGGAGAGGTTTTTTTTATTCTCATTTTGGTACAAATTGTTCTCTCACCATTCGCCAGGATTCGCTTCATTCAGCCGCTTTCTCCTTTATAGGAGAAGGGAAAAACATATTGTAACTGTCATACTGAGCCCTTCGACTTTGCTCAGGATAAACTCCATCGAAACATAATTGCGAAGATGATTCAAACAATTGGCAATTCCTCAAAATTTCCTGGTACAATAATCAAATGATTCCCCAGCGGATTTGTGAGCAGGTCAGCTACATTATATTCTGAATTCAGTTTTACTTCGATCTGAGTTCGGCAGAGGTCTTCTTCTTTGGATGTGGAGACTATCTTACCGTTAACCAGCCAGATCTTATTCAGATCATTGCCGCCTATCCGAAATATTGTCACATCTCCGCATTGAAAAGTACCTTGAATTCCTACCCCGATTCCCGACTCAAAATGTGAACGGATTATATAGTTAGTTACTAAAGAAACAGGAACGGTGCAATGCGCAATTAAGATAGAATTATTATCTATATCCAGTCGGGAAGGATTCGCCATCCAGGGTATTCTGCCGGTTTTCTTATAAACCAGCAGCATGCCTATAGTGCTGATCATATCACCTTCACAACCGGCAATAATTCCCTCATCATTCAGGCGTGATAATGCAAAACAGCCGGTAGTTCCCAGATCAAGCACCAGATCAAAACAGCGTAGTGTGACGGCATCCAGCTTGTGTTTCTTAACAATTTTTTTCATTGCTAAATATACTTTTATATTGTTCAGAATATCTTTGTTAGTTGGTTCAATGATCTCTTCTGAATTGTTGGTTAGTTCATTGAAATTATCCAGACAATCTTCATCAGTAATTTCTGAAAAAAGTTGTTTGAGCTCTGTCATCTTAACAGGAATCACATCGGCACCCCAGTTCTCCTTAACTGTTTCAGCAGATGGACTGCTGGCAACCAGCCAGTCAGAGGGCGACCCGATCTCGCCGATCCTGCTGCCGGCAAGTTGTCCTTTCCCATTCAAATTTTGGATATTTGCAGATGCTGGTATCAGATTCTCAGAATCTGGGAGATAAATTATCCTACCTTTTTTACCAATTTGGTTAAAACGTGCCAGAAGTTCCATACTGGCGGCGAGAGAATTATTACTGGCATAAGCTAAAAGCACTATCTCTTTATCATCAAATTTCTTATCTCTGATTTTCTGCAGATCAAGTACCTGAGCTTCAGTACCGCCGGTAACAATAAAATAATAAATATTTTCCGCTTCCAGAATGTCATTTTTTTCAATACGCTTTTCGCAGAGTTCATTCAATTTTACATAATTGGCAGTGATGATCTTCTCAAGTTCTTTATCACCTAAGAAATCGGTTACGACCGGACTAAATGATGGTTTTTTCATAATTGTTCATTAAATTTTTTTT
>JAQICU010000076.1 GCA_027858325.1 Candidatus Cloacimonadota bacterium | reverse complement strand
TATATCTCTCCACTCTCGTATTCTTCTATAACTATTTAACGTTCTGTTGCAAAACTCAAAGAGCTTACTAAAAATGCTATAATCAAAAAATTTATATATCTGAATTTCATAATTCACTCCTTTTCAACTAATACAATTCCTAATATTTAGAATTAAGTAAATTTTGACAAGGTTTTATCCAATATTTGCCGGTATTCAAATATTGACAGAAATTTTAGTAATTAAAATATACCATCAATGAATAAAATAGTATTGTTTTTCTTAAAAAAATATATCTCATCTCCAAAAAGGGAATGGTTGCGCTTTGACTCTGTTTTCATGGTTATTGGTATAATCATTTCCGTAGCAACTCTTACTGTAGCCTTATCAATTTTTGAGGGATATGAAACAGTATTAAAAAATACAATTCTCGGAGTAAATTCCCATATTTATATTTTCAAAGCCGGCGAAGGGAATCTAACAAATGAAGAAGTTGAGCAAATAGAAAATGAACTGCAAAAACATGATGGGGTTGAGAATACTTCTGGTTTAATCGTTACCCAAGCTATGGCAGTAAATGGTAATAGAATAAAAGGCTCTATTGTGCGTGGAATAGACTGGGAACAGCAGGAACTTCCAAGTAAATACAAACAATTTGTGTTGGAAGGTACTTGGAAACTCGATGCTGATAATTCGGCAGTACTTGGTAATAAATTGGCTAAGGAATTGACTCTATATATTGGTGATAGTTTTAAACTCATTAGTCCGTTGAACTCTAAAGTTACTCCGATGGGCTTGAAACCGAAAGAAGAAATATTCACATTAGTTGGTTTGTATAGATCAGGAATGTATGAATATGACAGTAAATTCATTTTCATTGATAGAGAAGACATGGCTGAATTTAATTCGATGGAAAATGAATTTACAATGGTTGAAGTTAAGTTGAAACAAGATTGGATTGAAAAAGCTGATTATATCGCCTATATATGGGAACATGAATTTGACTATAAATATCAGATATCTTCCTGGGTAGATTTCAACAGCAATCTATTCTCATTATTGAAGATGGAAAAATGGGTAATTTTCATCATCTTAAGTTTTTTGATCTTGATCGCGTCATTCAATGTAGTAAGCTCTGTAACAACATCGATAATAGAAAAACGTACTGAATTGGGAATATTAAAAGCTTATGGTGCTTCGGATAAAATATTACAAAAAATATTTATTGGTAAAACATTGATATTAGCTTTATTATCTGTTACATTCGGTCAGATATTAGGAGTTCTTATTGCTAAATTCTTTAGTTGGCAGAAGTTTTTCGTACTCAAAGGGGAGGTCTATTTTTTGGATAAGATTAATGTTCAATTTGGTTACATAAGTTGGATTATTATACTGGGAGTATCAATGCTGATAGTATTAGCAGCATCGTTGATACCTTTGAAAAATATTTCGAAATTGAATATTACTAATATAATAAGAAAGGCATAAAACTAATTTCAGGAGATTAAAATTGAGTTTGATAAGAATTGAAAAATTAAAAAAAAGTTACCAGGAAGCTTCAGGTAAATTGGAAGTCTTGAAAGGAGTAGACCTGGAAGTACATCCGGGTGAAATGATAGCTATCACAGGAGAATCCGGCAGCGGTAAAAGTACACTTCTTCATATGATGGGAATGCTGGATAGCTATGATTCCGGCAAGATCTTTTATTCCGGTAAGCAGATCAATATTAAGGATAATGAACTAAATGAATTCCGTAATAAACGAATTGGATTTGTATTCCAATCTCATTATCTTTTGGAAGATTTTACAGCAGAAGAGAATGTTGCAATGCCAAAATTCCTGGCTACAAAAGATTTCAAAAAAAGTGTAATAGACTCAAGACAGCTATTAGAAGCACTTGATCTTGATGATAGGCGAAGTCATTATCCCAGCCAGTTAAGTGGTGGAGAACAACAAAGAGTTGCAGTAGCGCGATCTTTGATCAATTCTCCAGAGATCATTTTTGCCGACGAACCAACTGGAAATTTGGATTCAAAACATAGTGATGAACTAATCAATTTGCTGATGGATCTGAATAAAACACAAGGGCAGACCTTTGTAATTGCAACACATAATAAAGAGATCGCCGGAAAGATGGATAGATGCTATATTTTGGAAAATGGAATTTTGAAAGAAGAAACAAAATAAAAGCTTAATTTAAAAATGAAAAAGAAAACCTGGCTACTGATCATCGTACTGATT
>JAQICU010000033.1 GCA_027858325.1 Candidatus Cloacimonadota bacterium | reverse complement strand
CAATTAATCCAACCCATTCCAATGCATCCATTACAGCTTTTCTGCGTTCCGCCGCAGACATTTTCAAAAGAATAAGTGGGAATTCCACATTTTCGTAAACGGTGTAGACCGGGAGCAGATTATAAGTTTGGAAAATGAAACCGATGTGTTCGCTGCGCAGGCGTGAAGATTGTTTGGCGGATAATGATTTAATATCCTTTCCCATCACCTCTACCGATCCTTCACTTTGTACATCTAAAGATCCGATGATATTAAGTAGAGTTGTTTTCCCTGATCCACTGGGACCAACAATCCCTGTAAATTCACCTTTTTCAAATTCCAGATCAATACCTTTTAAAGCAGTAAATTTTCCTCTACCAATTGGGTAGTTTTTTAACATACCATTGATTTTGATATGAGCCATAAACACTCCTTTATTCTTTCTAGAATTTTGTTTCTAGTATTAATTGAATCGATGTGCCATCTTCCATACTATCGATTCCAGAATGATCACTTTGAAATGAATTCCATAAAAGATTAATATATATTGAAAGATAATCATAATTACGATTGAAGGAAAAAGAACAATAATAGAATTCAGACTGCCAGTTGTACGTAATTATACTTTTTATTGAATCAAACATGCCAAGAGGGTAACTCATTAACATTGAACTTGCTCCGGGTTTATCAATAGACTCCCAGAAATCCTCTTTTAGTTCAGAAAAGTATTGATGTTCAAATAAACAGTAAATTCCATTTCCTATTCCGAATGTATAATCTGTTCCGATAGAGAACAAACGTAAGTAGCTACTATTTTCTGCATTTTGATAAACGTTTAAACCTGATTCTATCCAAAAGCCAAAAGCCATATCCCAACGTAGATCCAGACCATACTTAGTTTCGTAATCGAATGTAGGATCATCGATTTTTCTATGATGTGCAGTAAAGCCAGTTTCACAATATTTGAAAGGATATTGAACCCTTCCACCAAATTCAAGATTATCTTCTTCATAAAAGAATTTATTAATTGAAGTCTCTTCCCGATCTCCCCAAACTCCCCATAACCAGATATTTGTGTTATTGATAAAGTAGTATCTTCCAAGAATTGCCTTTACGCCTTCTGTAGTTTTTGTGGGATCGTGTGGATTCATGCTATCAAACCATTGAAGAGAACGCAGAATCTGAGCAGGACCGAAATTTATCTTTTGCAATCCTATCCTGATTTCTGCTTGAGATGATGAATATCTGAGCCAACCTCTATACAAATTACCAGTTATCTCAAAATCATGATCTTCTGTGTTTCTGTAGTTCAAATTAATATCGTAAGAAAATTCTATATCAATTAAGTAATTATGCATTTGATACAGATTAATGCTGATCTCCGGTTTATAATTCAGCTCTGATTCTATTTTGTTTAGCTCATCGTATAAAGTTGTTGTTAATGCGATATGGTGGGTTAAGTCCCACTCAATACAATTGATCTGAACTGCAATTAATACTATATAGAAAGTTAATATTGCCTTAATCATTTTGAACTCACATATGCAGTTCTGAAAACTTCAAAAAATTCTATGTTGAATGCATGGAAAGATTCTTGAGGTGCTCCCAGAATACGTTCTACAGATTTTTGATATATCATAAAATGCTCATGCATTTTATCAATTTTCTCTGGGTTATCTTTTAATTGCAAAAGTAATTTTGCATTGTATTCTGCTATGCTCATTCCAAACAGTAACACGATGCGGGCTGTTGCCTGCGGATCATCGATATTAAATACACCTTCATCTTTTCCCTGCTGTAAGATTGAAGTCATCAATGGTAAAACACTCTCAACTGATTTACTATTGAATTTATAACGGAGTAGAAGGTTATTGTCGCTATAAAGTGCTTCAGTTATGGTCATAATAAAATCAATGTTCTCAACTTTGTAATTACCCGATTCTTTATACATTCTGTTCAGTTTCTCGAGAGCATTAAGATTGGGATTATTTATCATAGTTTCAATTTTAGTGATAATGTTTTGGGTAAACTCTTCCGAAAGGCAGTCAAGCAGCTCTTCCTTTGATTTAAAGTAGTGATAGAAAGCTCCTTTGGAAATTCCTAAAGCTTCAATAACCATATTCACTGAAGTATTAGTGTATCCATGTTTATAGAAAAGCTCCTGAGCTTTGTGCAAAATCTCATTACGCCTTTCTTCTGCTCTCTTAACTATTCTAGCCATTTCATATACACCCTTTACTTTCAACTGACCGACCGTCGGTCTATTTAAATTTGCTTACAATTTTTTGTAAAGTTTTTTTTCAAGTTTCCTGTATTGATTTTCTAAAAAAAAGTTAATTTCCTAATAATAGTTATTAATAGGATTCTTCAATCTTTACTGAATTTTATTGCAGAAATATTTTAATTAAGGATATCAAATGTGAGTTCACCAGATGTTAATTCGAGGATTAAGCGGACATTTATAACATTCGTTCCATCATGTCCAGTTTCGTTCCCCCAGCCTGTTACCATTATATTGCCATTGGTTTGTTCATTAACAAGTATTTCGCCATTACCTGTAAGTATGCGATTCTCATCATCAGTGAGCGGATAGCTAGCCCAAATATAAAAACCAGCTGTATCCCAGTTTCCATCACCACCACCCATGTTAGAGGGAGATTTGTAATACGCAATCGCTTTTAGAGAAATTTCGTGTAGATCCTGAACTATTGCTGCTCTGTTCGTATTCACCGCATGTAATTTAAATAAACCAATTTCACCAACGATTGCAACTGATATAATGATCAAACTTAACACTAAAAGCAATATTTGCTGCGTTCCCATTATATATCTCCAAGTAATTTCTACTTCAATGAATATAATTCAGTAAATATATGTCAATTTATTTATATGAACAGATTGATATTAATAAATACCTTAATACAAGAATGTGATAATTCAAGCTCGATTACATTATCTTTTAGTCTTCTGATTATAGTATCTGGTTTAACCAATTGATGCAAAACAGCTTTCTCGAATTAGATCTTTAAAAAAAAACATTCAATTCGTGGATCGGAAGTACTTATGTGTACTTAGTCTTCGCCAGTAAATTCGTTTTGTTTGATAAAAGAGAAAAAGGGAATTATGATCAGAAAAAAACTGGCAGATGATATCATCTGCCAGTTACAAAAACCATGACTTCTAAAGTAATTACTTTTCAGGAAGATTGATTTTATCTAATTTGATCTTTTCTCTTACTTCAGGAGTTGGTTTATCATTAGTTATTACACATCTGCCATTTTCAACCGTGATAGTACACACTTCCCACCAGGCTGCAGGGTCTGTTCCATTACCATCATCCACGATAAAGTGATGTGGTCCATAGTTGGCCATCAATACTCCATCAAAGAAGACTTGAACAGATGCATCAGAATAATTATCTGAATCAAGTGAAAAGCAGTTAATCTGGATGTCATATACACCCACATTTGCAGTTTGTACTGCGAATGTTTCAGGACCATAACCTTCAATATCATCGATATCAAGGAATCCGTCAGAAATTACTGGGTTGCCATAATAACACCACTCACCAGCAGGATTCCAGGCATGCAAGTCAATATCAGCAGTTGGTGTATTCCACCACAAGACAACTTCAATTTCAGGAGCTGTGAAATCACCATAGACAGTGATAATATCACTAACACCGGTATCACCTTCAGGACCGTTTGCTCTCATTTGCAGTTCATTTTCACCTGCAGCGATGGAGATTGTTTCATCAAAATAACCGTAACTTACGTAGATCTCAGAGTCAACACCATTAATTGAAAGTATTGCAGAATCACCAGTGTAAGGATCTCCCGTATCAAGCTCAACATTACCTTCTATCCCAATTACGTTATCAGTAAAATGCTCTCCATCATATGGATAGGATATATCAAATACAGGATAGGGTGGAACTGGATATTCCAATACTTCTGTGATAGTATATGGCACATTTTCTACTATATTTACATAATGTACAATTTCATTGTAACCAGGTTTGTAAATTCTAAAATAATGGTAGCCAGGTAGAATATCAGTAAAAGTTACAGGTGTGAAGTATCCTGTGTAAGCACCATCAATATAAATAGAAGCACCGGATGGAACACTGTTTATCTGAAGAGATGTATTTATTATTTCTTCCAAAATCACATTAACTGAATAGGTGTCCCCCCCATTTATATAAAAGGTTCCAACATAACTTTGATATCCAACTAATTCCAATCTTAATTCATACTCACCCGGAACGATCTCCAGGGTTGCCGGTGTAAGAGAACCTGTATTATTACCATCCAGAATTATAGTTGCTCCTTCTGGTGTACTGTTTGCTATAAGAGTTGCATTTTCAATTAAATTAGCATTTACAGTATATGTGTTTCCAGCTTCAATAGAAAAGTTTTCGATATAATCCTGATATCCGGTTAATTCTAATCTTAATTCATGGTTGCCTGGATTTATCTCCAGGGTATCTGGAGTAACATAACCTGTATTATTACCATCCAGAATTATAGTTGCTCCCTCTGGTGTACTGTTTACAATTAGAATTATGGTGTCATCTAAAATTGCGTTAATTGTATATGTATCTCCTTTTTCTATAGAAAAACTAACAATATAATCATTGTATCCATTTAACATCAGCTTACATATATGATCTCCAGGATCGATCTCCAGATTTGCCGGTGTAACATAACCTGTGGAATCACCATCAAGAATTATAAAAGCTCCCTCTGGTGTGCTGTTAACTACAAGAGTTGCGTATTCATCAGGTTCTACAGCATTGTTACATCCATTCAGGATAAATAATATTCCAATGAAAACCCAAATTAGAACTAACTTAAAGACACTCATAGAATACCTCCTCAATTTCAACAAAATTCATCATTTACTGATCAGAATTTTGATCTTGGATGTCAAGTAATTAGTATTAATTATGTATTTACAAAACCATGTTAAAAAATGCATCTTGTTTAATGAAACAAAAAAGACCCAGCTCGAAAGCCGGGTCTTTTATCTATTAGATTTCGATGTTTACTTTTCAGGAAGATTCATTTTGTCATACATGATCTTTTCACGCATTTCAGGTGATAATGGTTGATTTGTGATAGAAGCTTCCCCTCTTCCGGTAACTTCAATAGTACATACTTCCCACCAGGCAAGTGGATCGTTACCATTACCATCGTCAACTATAAAATGGTGCGGTCCGAAAGTATCTTCCAATACTCCATCAAAGAAAACCTGCACTGTAGCGTCGGAAAAAGCATCCGAATGGAGTGAGTAGCAGTTAATCTGGATCTCATAAATTCCCACGTTTGCTGTTGGAACGGCAAAAGTTTCGGGACCATATCCATCTACATCATCAATATCGAGTGAACCATCTGAGATGTTCATATTTCCAAAATAACAATGATCTCCAGCAGGATTCCATGCATGCAAATCGAGGTCAGAAGTAGGAGTATTCCACCAGAGCACAACTTCTATTTCTGGTGCTGCAAAATCTCCATAAACAGTGATAATACTACTAACACCGGTATCACCATTTGTGCTGTTAGCTCTTAATTGAATAGTATTTTCACCGGATGCAATAGAAAGATCAACATAAATATACCCACTATAAACATCGATCTCATAATCATAACCGTTTAAAGTTATAATTGCAGTATCTCCCGTAAATGGAGTTTGGTTATCCAGTTCAACATCTGCTGTTAAATAAATCACATTATCTGTAAATTGCTGTTGATCATACGGGTAACTAATATCAAAAACAGGTAAAGGTGGTTGTGGATCTCCCAGGTTCGCATTAACTTCATACGGTGTTCCTTCCACAAGATTGAAATATTCATTATATTCGTTGTAACCGGCTTTATAAAGCCTTAAAAAATGATATTCAGTTGTCAATCCTTCGATTGTATTTGGAGTAAATAATCCTGTGTAAGCACCATCAATATAAATAGAGGCACCTGCAGGTGAAGTATCAATATTAAGAGTTGTATTAATCGAAACAGCCATAATTGCTGAAACTGAATAAGTATCTCCATCACCAACATTAAAAGTCTCAACATAATCTTGATATCCTGCTAACTCTAATCTTAATTCATGATTTCCAGTATCAATCTCAAGAGTTGCAGGAGTAACCAATCTTGCTGGATCTCCATCCAGTATGATTGTTGCTCCCGTAGGAATACTTTCTACGATTAGTGTAGCTGATTCATCTGGTTCTGTGGATTCAAAGCAGCTTGTGAATAACAATAAAGACAAAACGAATAGACTTAATAAAATAATTTTTTTCATTTTTCCTCCTATAT
>JAQICU010000005.1 GCA_027858325.1 Candidatus Cloacimonadota bacterium | reverse complement strand
TTTGAAAAGAAAATAGGATTGTACGCTAACTGGAATAATTTATTCCCGAAATTTCCAATAAAAATACCTGAATTCTCTTTAGAAATATCCTGGTATATTTGAGACAGATATTTATCTATGAGTTCCCATTGTTCGCCAAAAACATACTTTCGTTGTTTATTACAAATTATAAGTTTATTCACATCTTCACTGTGATAATTATGAGTAAGATGATCTTTAATTAGTTTATTGTCTCCTTTTTGTAAAGCTTCAATAATTATCTCATCTATTTCGAGCTTTTGTAGAAGGTTCTGTTTCCCTATCTCCATTTCAGTACGGGCGATCTTAAGTTCAGAAAGTGTTAATTTGATGTTCAAATCTTCATATTGATTAATTCCATACTTGGCTAATTCCCACTCGATAAAGATTAAAATAAAAACGATCATAAATGTGATAACAAAAAACAATACAAAGATACGTTTTTTCAGTTCTGGGTTTCTATTCTACAAGATAACTTCCTTTTATTTCGTCATTTTGATCATCAAGGATCTCCCTGATTTTGGAGATAATCGAATCAAAAGTAAAAGGTTTTTGCAGGAAACTTACATTCGAATTGGATGATTGTTCTTGAATGAAATTTTCATCGGCATTCCCAGAGATGAATATTGCTTTAATATCTGGTTGTAGTTCTCTTAACTCATTTGCTAATTCTGGTCCACTCATTTCCGGCATAGTAATATCGGAGATCAAAAGATGAATTTTGTCATTAATCTCTTTGAACTTACGTAAGCCTTTTTTACCATTAGATGCTTTAATAACTTTATATCCCTGTTCTTCTATAATTTCAGAAAGGAAATCTCTGATGCTCTCTTCATCATCAACAAGCAAGATCGTTTCATTTCCGGTGGGAAGATCTTGAGGTTCATTTTTTACAGCTTTATCTTCTATGGTCTCAGCAATAATTTGCGGAAGATAGATCTTCAATTCGGAACCTTTGCCTTCTACTGATTCAACAAGTATAATCCCATTATTTTGCTTAACGATTCCAAAAACTGTAGAAAGACCAAGCCCCGTACCTTTATCAACGTCTTTAGTTGTAAAGAAGGGGTCGAATATTTTTTTCTGAATTTCCTCACTCATTCCTACTCCAGTATCAGCTACGGAAATCATGATATATTTATTCGATACATCGAGATCGTGTTTTTTAATGAATTCTTCAGTAAGTAACTCTTCTGTTGTAGAAACTACTATCTTGCCATGACCAACTATTGCATCACGAGCATTAACAACAAGGTTAACTAATACTTG
This sequence comes from Candidatus Cloacimonadota bacterium, assembly GCA_027858325.1. Classification (GTDB taxonomy): domain Bacteria; phylum Cloacimonadota; class Cloacimonadia; order Cloacimonadales; family TCS61; genus Tenebribacter. The sequence goes on along the minus strand of JAQICU010000005.1, from coordinate 1,538 downwards.
TTCGATCTGACTTTTATCAGCATAGATCATACATAAAGGACTTTGGAAATTAGTTTTCAAAGAAATATCATTCCCGATCAATCTGTTAAGCATTTTTTCAAGCTCGGTAATTGTTGAATTCAGATCGATATTAGTTTTTTCTGCAATTTGTTTTCGTGAAAAACCTAGTAATTGTTTAGTTAATCTTGCAGCTCTTTCTCCACAATCTTTGATCACTTTTATATCACTATAGGCATTACTGTCATTATCTATTTTTCTTAAAGCCAAATCTGCATAACCGTTTATCGCAGTTAACAAGTTATTAAAATCATGTGCTATCCCCCCAGCGAGTTTTCCAACAACTTCCATCTTTTGAGATTGAAATAGTTGTTCTAAAACTGTTCTTTTTTCATCTTCGGCTTGTTTGCGTTTAGTTATATCACGTGCAATAATTAATAATACTTTTTCATTCTTAAAAAATATTTTACTTTTGTGAAGTTCAACGATTATTTTCTCACCGTTTTTGCTTATATGAGTAAATATAGGCGAATCATCAGGGTTTTTTGCTTTCAAATAATGTGCTAGTTGTTCATGCTCTTCTTTTATATATAGTTTTGTGGCGGGTGATGAAGTAAGTTCCTCTTTTGTGTATCCATATTTATTTAATACAACATCATTACAATCGAAGAACTTCTCTCCATCGTCGGTAATTATAAAAATGGGATCAGCAATACTTTTGAAAAGAAGACGATATTTCTCTTCACTTTGCCGAAGAGTGTTTTCTATCTTGTATCTATAAAATGCCATTTCTATCGTTGCATGTTGTTCATTTTCTTCTAATGTTTTAATCAAGTAACCAAAAGGCTCGGTGATCTTAGCACTTCCTAAGATTGGTTCGTTGGCATAAGCAGTTAAATAAATTATTGGGACACGATGTTTTTCTTTTATTCTGCTGGCTGTTTCAATACCATTGATCTTACCAGCAAGCATTATATCCATTAAAATCAGATCAGGATTTAATTTATCATAACGCTCAAGTACAATCTCTCCATATGAAATAATCTCAATAACATTATAACCAAAGTGAAGTAATGTCTTTTTTATATCTTCAGCAATAATTCTTTCATCTTCAACGATCAATAATCTTTTCTGTGCCATTATTTACCTACACTTAATAAAAATTATGTCCTAAATAAATTACATGTAACAAAAAGTAGAATAAATGAAAAGTGGTCAATTTGTTTTTATGAAAGTGGATAAAAGAAAGAGCCATCCGGCACTGCCGGATGGCTCTAATGGTTGGGCCGAGAGGATTCGAACCCCTGAATGCATGGACCAAAACCATGTGACTTACCGCTTGTCGACGGCCCAAATGATCTATAATTAAGAACTGGCGGAGAGGGAGGGATTCGAACCCTCGGTGAGGCTATAAACCCCACACACGCTTAGCAGGCGCGCACCTTCAACCAGCTCGGTCACCTCTCCACTTCTATATTTCTGGCGGAGGATGAGGGACTCGAACCCCCATGGGCTAAGCCCGGCGGTTTTCAAGACCGCTG
>JAQICU010000248.1 GCA_027858325.1 Candidatus Cloacimonadota bacterium | reverse complement strand
TTTGTGATCAGATTATTATAAATTCTCAGGATTGAATTCTCCCGTCCGCAGATTCCCATTATACCAACAATATTCTTTTTTATCAGAGCTAGATCACCATAATTTCTAGTGATCTTATTATTGCGTATAATAACATTACTATTTTTTACCACAATTGCTGCGTCGGTGGCAAATTCACTAGAATCTCTTATTCCGCCTGTGATAGTGAGGTTCTCAATGATCAAATTTTCACAATTAAGAACATATATACCATATCCGGAATTAGTTTTGATCACCGCAGTTTTGTCTTCCGGTCCGGAAATCTTAATTTTCTTACCTGAAATTATCAGACCCGCAGTTGCAGTGATCAATGTGTCTGGGTTTTCACAATTACCACAAGATGAATCTATGATTGTCTCAAAATCAAGCTCATAGATACCACTTGCGAGTTTCACATTGATATTTTCTTTTGGGTTTTGAAAGAGTTTTTCCAATTCTTCAGCTGATGTGATCCTGATCACCGGATTCGGCTTGGTTAATATAAAGTTTAAGATCAGGAGTAAAGTAAATAAGATTGCTGTAATATGATATTTTTTCATGATCGATATAATTCCTTTCTGCGATCTAAAAATAAATTATTAAACTCTGTAATATCTTTATCTTCCGATTCTAGAGGATCGATCTCAGTTACGAAAACCGATTCTTCATTTTTATCCATTCTATGAATTATCTGTCCCTTAGTATCCACGATCTGACTCATTCCGGTGAAGTTAAGAACATTGTTTCCGTTTTTTTCTTTTCCTATTCTGTTGGAAGTTATTGCGAAAACGCCATTCTCAAGCGATCTTGTGAGCATTGCCTGCTGACACCAAGGAAGAACCAGATTCGTGGGATGTGCAATTATCTGGGCTCCGGCTAAAGCTAGAGAACGTGCTGATTCAGGAAATATCCAATCGAAGCAGATCATCATGCCAACTTTTACACCATTCTTTGCATTAAAAATTTTAAAACCTGTATCTCCTACCTTGAACCATTTTTTCTCTTCAAAAAAAAGATGTATTTTACTGTAAATATGGATCGAGTTATCAGGATTGACTAGCATAGATGAGTTGTATATTCCATTTTCTGCTTTCTCAGCAAAACCGATTACATAACTAGTATTGTGTTGTTTAGCGAGTCTCTTAAAAAGGGTTGCAGTTGGTCCATCATTTGGATCTTCGGCAATATTTTGCACTTCCTCTTCCGAATTGAAAAGATAACCACTGGCTGCAAGTTCTGGTAGTACGATCAGATCGGCTGAAGCTGATTCCAATAATGATTCCATCTTTGCCAAATTCTTTTCTATTTGCATTAATTCAGGTTTGAATTGGCACACTCCAATCTTACATTCCATTATTCCTCCAAAACTGCTCGAATGAAAAAAGTGAATCCAGTTTTGTCAATCTTAAATCAATTGCAAATAATAATGAGTGTAATATTATATTTATTAAATTATATTAATACAATAATTTACTCTTGACAGTAGAACCCTGAAAATTTTATTGAAAATGAAGTAAATAAAAAGCGCATAGTTTTTTTTAGCTGACATTTCTGGTCAGCATTTTTTTGATAAAAAAATGATACCACTGACATTCAGTGGTTTAGTTGTTTATGGAGGTGTTTCCGGGTGGAACTAAAAGAGAGAATTGAACAGATTGCCAAGAAGGCATGTTTAGATGTTAACGTTGCACTGTATGATCTAAGTTTGAAGTCTGCATCTAAAGGATTGATAGTACTGATCTATATCACTAAGATTGGTGGTGTAAATATAACCGAGTGTAAGAGAGTGAGCAGGAACATATCTGAAATTTTGGAAACGGAAGATGTTATCAAAGAAAGATTTTTTCTAGAAGTTTCATCACCGGGTCTTGAGCGTGCCCTGAATCAGAAAAAGCATTATGTAAGTGCTATTGATGAGAAAGTACAGATATCCTTTACTGATGATGAAAATACCGTTACAGAAATTGGAATATTAAAAGAAGTGTTGCCCGAGAGTATCAAGATTGAATTTGAAGAAGCAGTTAAAGAAATTCAGCTTACTGATGTTAAGAAAGCAAAAACATATTTTGATTATAAGAAAAATAAGTGAGGACATTATGAACTCAAACATTATGGGATCCCTTGCCGAATTGGCTAATTTGAAACAGCTTGATAAAGAGAAATTAACTTCAATCATCAAAGAAGGTTTGTATCAAGCGATTTCTAAGAAAATGATCTTGGACAATGAATTAGAAATTACTACAGATTACAATACGAATAAGATAATTGCAAAGTTTAATAGAATCGTTGTAGAAAGAGATACTTCATTAGGTGAGATATCTCTTGAAGATGCAAAGTTGCTCGACGAGAATCTGGAATTGGGAGATACAATCCCAGAGGAAATGAGTATAACAGAATTTGAACCTAAAGTAATCCGTAATGCAAGAAAGGCAATTCTTGAACGAATCAAACTATTAGAAGAAGATAGGATCATGTTCGATTATGAAAATCAGAAAAATCAACTTATCTCTGGCAAAATTACAAAAGATGATTTTAATGGTTATCTTGTTAATATTGGTTATGCTGATGCACTTCTTTCAAAAGAAGAACAGGTTGATGACGAATATTTCAAAGTAGGAGATGTGATCCGTTGTTATGTTGTAAATATTCGTAAACGTAAAAAAGATGTAATCGTAATTCTATCCAGAACCCGCCCTGAATTCGTAATGAAAATATTTGAATCAGAAATACCTGAGATCATATCCGGAGAAATTGAAATAAAGAAAATAGTTCGAGAACCTGGAATGCGAACAAAAGTTTCTGTCTATTCTAACAATGCCGAAGTTGATGCAACTGCCGCATGTCTTGGTCCACATGGAGTTAGAATTGAGGCTATAAGAAAAGAGTTGAATGGTGAGTTGGTTGATATCGTTGTCTGGGATTCAGCTCCTGAACAATTGATTGCCAATGCGATTGGTCCGGATTTAGTTGAAAAAGTATATCTGGCCGATAGAGGAAAATTTGCAAGAATTATTGTGAATATAGATAATAAGAACTTGGCTATTGGTAAGAAAGGTAAAAACGTGAAACTTGCTGCAAAGCTTACAGAATTTAAATTGGATATTTACACTGAAGAGGAATTCGAGGAGAAGATTTCTGAAGAACGCAGAATTACAAGTCATATAAGTGATCTTGACGGTGTTTCTGCTAAAGTAGCGGAAGTACTGAAAATTCACGGATATACTTCTGTACAAGATATCTATGAAGCAAGTATAGATGAACTCTGTAATCTGGAAGGGCTTGGAAAGAAAACATCCGAAAAGATTAAAGAATCTTCTAAATATTTCTAAATCCCATTTGGGAAGTTGATGGAACACGATGCCCAATAGATCTTCAAATGCTGAGTATATTCCTCTAAGAACGTGTGTGATATGCAGGAGGAAAACAGAAAAGAAACAACTGCTCAGGTTTGTTTTATTAAATTCTGAAATTGTGTTAGACCTGAATTGTGATGTTGAAAAGCGTGGATATTATGTATGTGATGATAATAATTGTTTGCAGGAATTAGAAAAAAAGGTGAAGAAAATATTAAGAAGCAGGTTTGATTATGGAAGATAAAATAATTAACTTATTGCATATGGCAAGAAAAGCTGGAAAATTGAAATCTGGTTATGATGCCTGTGAAAGATCCTGTTTTTCTAATGATGCAAAATTAGTGATCTATGCATCTGACATTGCAGAAAGAACAAAAAAACATTTGCTGAATTTGGCAAATGCATATAATGTTAAAATCGTAAAATATGGTTTTAAAACTCTATTTGGAAGTGAGTTTAAGACCAGAGACATTGGGATTATTTGTATTGAAGACGCAAATTTCGCCAAAGGAATTTTGCAGTCGATTGGTTAAATTGGAGGATACATGCCGATTAGAGTACATCAATTAGCTAAAGAACTGAAAATATCAACAGCAGCTCTAAAAAAACATCTGAACGATATGGGTGTTATAGTTAAAAGTCATATGAGCCCTATTGATGAGGAAACTGAAAAAAATATTCGCTCTAAGTTCAACGAGGAGTTGACAGCAGTAAAAAAACGACAGCATGATAGGAATACTTTCCAGAAAAAAATTGTACTTGCTGAAAGAATGAAAGTAGAAATCGAAAAAGAAAAGAAAGCTCAGGTTGCTGAAAAAGATAAAAGAAAAGAAGTTCAGAATTTTGTTGAAAAAAGTATCAAGAAAACTGATACTCGAAAACCTAAGAAAAATGTTAGTGTTTATAAAAAGCAGTCTATTGCTCAGAAAGCACCAAAATTACCTAATATACCTCCAGATGAAACAAATAGAAAGTTTAAAGGATATGATAAAAAATCCGCTAACGTTAAATCATTTGATAAGAAAGATAAACACTTGAAAGCTAAGATACAACACTTATCAAAAGGTAAAAGGAAAAAACGTTTTACACCGAATGAATTGGAAGAAGCTGAAATTGCTAAAAACATAAAACAAACATTATCCGATGATTCTTCCAAGAAGAAAAAATATAAAAAAGATAAAGTACAGATTGATCATGATGTTAAGATCGTTGTTAACGAGTTTACTTCTGTTAGTGAATTGGCTAAAATGATGAATGTATCTGCTTCTGAAATTATCACTAAATTCTTTATGATGGGTCAGATGGTTACTATCAATCAGCGCCTGGATAAAGAATCACTTGAAATGATCTGTGATGAATTTGATTTTGATGTTGAGTTTAAAGAAGAATATGGAAGCGAGATCCTGGAAGAACACAAAGTAGAAGATGAAGATGTTGAAACAGCAACTCGACCACCTATTGTGACTATTATGGGTCATGTTGATCATGGTAAAACAGCCATTCTCGATAGGATCCGCTCTACAAATGTTATTGCCGGTGAAGCTGGTGGGATCACACAGCATATTGGTGCATATCAAGTTGATTATAATGATAAGAAGATCACTTTCCTTGATACGCCAGGACATGAAGCTTTTGCTGCTATGCGTGCTCGTGGTGCTAATGTTACCGATATCGCCGTAATTGTTGTTGCTGCAAATGAAAGTGTGAAGAAACAAACCATTGAAGCAATTGATCATGCAAAATCTGCAGGTGTTACTATTATCGTCGCAATAAATAAGATCGATCTCAAAGATGCAAATGTGGATAAAACTATTGCCGATTTAATGAAGCAAAATATCATGCTGGAGGATTATGGTGGTGATGTTATGTGGACAGAATGTTCTGCAAAAACAGGTGAAGGAATAGATGATCTGCTCGAATCTATTTTGCTAACAACAGAAATGATGGAACTTAAAGCTCCAATTAATATCAATGCTGAAGGTATTGTAATTGAATCCCGAAAAGATGCGCGAAAAGGAACGATAGTAACGATATTAATGCAGAAAGGAAAACTCACTAGATCTGATAGTGTGGTTTGTGGAGCTACATATGGTCATATCAGAAAGATCGAAGATGAACGAGGACACGAAATTGATGAACTAAATCCTGCTGATGTCGGTGTAGTATATGGCTTGAATAAAGTGCCTAAAGCAGGTGATATCCTTAATAAAGTAGATGATGAGAAAAAAGCTCGTCAGATCAGTGCGGAGAGAAGAAACATCCGTCGAGAACGCGAGAAATATCAATCTAAGACAAATCTAGATAACTTATTCCAACGAATCAAAGAAGATAAGATGAGTGAGATCAAACTTATCGTAAAAGCAGACACAGATGGTTCAGTGGAGGCATTGTGTGACTCATTCCAAAAACTGAGTACAGATGAAGTGGCGGTTAATATCATTCGTAAAGCAGTTGGGGGTATCAACGAAGCTGATGTAAATATGGCTTCAGCTTCCGATGCGATAATTATAGGATTCCATGTACGTGCCGGAACTTCCGCAAAAAAACTGGCAGAAGATGAAAAAGTAGAAATTAAATTGTACCAGATCATATACGAAGCAATTGAAGAAATTGAAAGTGCTATGACCGGAATGCTAAAACCAAAATTTGAAGAAAAATATATGGGAACTGCTGTTGTTAAACAGGCTTTTAGGATCAAAAAAGTTGGGACTATCGCCGGAGTTGCAGTCGAAAAAGGTGTTATTAGAAATGAAGGTGTCGTTAGGATTTACCGTAATGATATTATTATTCATGAAGGAAAATTGTCTTCTTTGAAACACTATTCTGAAGAAGTTAAAGAGCTTAAAGTTGGAACAGAGGGTGGAATCGGAATTGAGAAATTTAATGATATTAAAGCTGCTGATGTTATAGAAAATTACATAGTTGAGGAAGTTGAACGAAAACTTAAGTAAGTTTAAGAGGATATTATGGCGAGGATCAGGATAAAAAGATTAGAGAGCGAACTTTTTAAACTTATTAGTACAACTGTAAATTTTAAGCTTCGTGATAATAATCTTACAATGGTTACAGTAACCGGAGTCAAACTTACAAATGATCTGTCATATCTCAGAATTTTTTTCTCTCATTTTGATGAAACTAAAACAGAAGATGTTCTCCGATCCTTAAACAAAAGTAGTGGATTCCTGAAAAACGAAATTGCTAAAGCAAAATTCATGCGGAAAATTCCTGATATTACTTTCGAATATGACAAACTAGAAGAAAATGCACGTGATCTGGATAAAATATTTGCAAAAATTAAAGCTGAGAAAAAGGACGAAGAATGATCATTAAGAAGTTATCTGAAATCAAGAAGATTCTTAGTAAAGCAGTTAAAGACTATTCCAAGATCGCAATATTGACGCATAAAAATCCTGATGGAGACGGCTTTCCGGCTTGTCTTGCTTTGCAGGAAATATTATTACAACAGAATATACAATCAGATATAGTTTTAGAAGAAGAAGCTTTGGAAATATATGATTTCCTTAATGGATATGAACGAACTAAAGTATTCTCCGAATATATGATCTATGGTCTTCTGATAATTCTGGATTGTCATGAAGTAGAGCGGATTGGTATCTGTGAACCACTTATTCCAACTGCAAAAAAAATAATTGCAATAGACCATCATATTCAGAGTGAATTGATTGAAGATGCCGTTACATATATTAATACTTCAATAGTTTCGGCTGGTGCAATTATCTATAAAATGTTTAAAAAAGAAATTGATGATTGTAATGAAAGATCTGCAAATTATATTGCTCAAGCTATCTATACTACAATTCTTAATGATACCGATAATTTTTTAAACCAGAATGTTGATGAAGAGACATTTCTGATCTGTTCCGAACTTATGAAATACAAGATCGATCCGGGGAGAATTACAGAATTATTCTTGCTGAATAAACCGGCAAATGAGATACGTTTCGTAGGCGAAGTACTCTCTACAATTGAAACTTATAACAATGATCAGATCTTGTTCATGCATTCAACAGTTGATATGCTAATGAGGAACAAAGTCGGGCATGAAGGAAACTCGAAACTTACCCGTTGGGTTAAAGGAACTCACAACGTAAAAGTCACTGTTTTCTATCATCAAGTTGTTAAGAATAGATTCCGCATCAGTTTACGTTCAAATTATATCAACGTAAATAAGATCGCTGTGAAATATGGCGGTGGTGGGCATGAGAAAGCTTCCGGCTGTGAAATGAAGGGAAGTTTGGAAGAATTAAAAAGCACATTATTGGAAGATATCCGGGAACAACTATAATAAATGTCAGATTTCGGTGTAATATTTATCAATAAGTCACCGAATATAACTTCGTTCGATGTTGTAAAGCAACTCCGCAAAATAACCGGAATTAGGAAAATTGGACATTCCGGAACTCTTGATCCATTCGCAACAGGACTTCTTCAGCTCTGTATAGGAAAAGCTACTCGAGTAGTTTCTAAACTAACTAAAGAAGACAAAACATATCTAGCAACGTGCCAGTTCGGAATCCAAACCGATACAGGTGATAGTACTGGTAAAATCATCAAACAAGAAGTTCCTCCAAAAATTACTAAAGAAGATATCAGTAATATCAAATCTGATATCTTGAAAATAAC
>JAQICU010000099.1 GCA_027858325.1 Candidatus Cloacimonadota bacterium | reverse complement strand
CCTCACTCACCACACTTCTATCTCTTAATTTATCTCTAATGATCTTATAAAAAGCACCCCACTTTCGCGAGGTTTGGCAAATTTGAAATCTACCTATTTTATGTCAAATTCTTTGTTAAATTTTTTAATATGTTGTTATTCTTTACTTGTTGAATAAAATCGTGCATCAACTTCCGTGCTTACCTGATGCTTGTTTACGTAATTTGACCACACATCTAAAGTTTCAAGGGACATCCTGATTTTTGCCTTCTTAGTATAGGCACCAACATGTGGAGAAAGTATAACATTCGGATTATTGGCAAATTTCTTCACTTTCCAGGGTTCTTCTGCAAATACATCTGATGCAAAACCAATTATTTTCCCATTTAATAATCCTTGAGCAACGGCTGATTCATTTATTACTTTTCCCCTAGAAGTATTTACTAACCAGAGCGGGGTTTGTAAAATATTCAGTATTTCCCTATTAAAATAGTTCTCAGTCTCACCAGTTAAGGGGCAATGATAAGTCAGCAGATTACACCAGTCAATTCCTTCCTTATATGTTAGGGACTCGATATTTTTCTGTTTCCAATCTGAAATTGAAAGATAGGGATCGACTCCCTTAACTTGAGCACCAAGATATTGCAACGAATGAGCTATGCGCGTACCAACTCTTCCAACACCAACAATTAGAACTTTGAGATCGTCTATTTCCCAATTAGGCATAAATTTTTTTTCCCAATTACTTTTTAATACTTGATTTTTACAAATTTGATGCTGTTTAATTAGCGCAAGAATAAAAGATAATGTTTGTTCATATGCTGAGATAGCATTTGCTTCAGGAGTGTTGCAGACGATTACATTCCTTTTCTGAGCTTCATTGATATCAACATTATCAAATCCGGAACCTGCACGGATGATCATTTTAAGGTTAGGGAATTCGGTAAATCTATCTTTTTTAAAATCTGTTGTGGTACGAATTATTATTATTTCAATCTCATCATTAAAATTTTTATTTTCTGTAAAGTACGAATTCCAGCTTTTCTTACGGATCTCCTCCCAGAAAAGATCCGGCATGGATTCCAAAACAAGGGTTTTCATTTCAATTCCATCTCAAGATAATCATTTTTGTATGAAACATAATTTTGTGCGGATTTATGGATTTTTGCAATCTCATCGTTATTGAGTTGACGTACTACTTTTGCAGGAGAGCCCATTATCATACTTCCGGGAGGAAACTTCTTATTTTGAGTTACAAGAGAACCGGCTGCCACCATTGATTCTTCACCGATTTCACACCCATCCAAAAGAGTTGCACTCATACCAATCAAGCAGCCATTATCAATCTTACAACCATGAAGAGTAACGCTGTGTCCAACAGTAACATCATCTCCTATAATAACAGGATAACCAACTTCGGTTCCCTTAGGAGCGTGTGTAACATGTATTAAGCTCAGATCCTGAATATTGGAACGATCACCGATTTTTATATAATTGACGTCTGCACGTACAACACTACCAAACCAAATTGAACTATCCTTACCAATTTCACAACGTCCAATAACTACTGCATTTTTTGCAATCCAGGTTTTTTCACCGATCTTTGGATTATAATCAAGATAATCTTTTATCATGTTTTCCTTTTTTAAACCTTTTCTATTGTTTTAAAATGTATTTTAGCTACTTCGTTCAGTCGATCTTTAGTGAATTTTTTTGCAAATTCTTTGCCAATTTTTATCACTTTGTCAGATGCTCCTTTGGGAAATTCCAATTGATATTTTCGAGAAAGCAATGCAATACTATTAAGAAAATGATACCGTGCAATAATAGAAGCTGCTGCAACTGCAATATCATCTTCAGCCTTAATTTTATGAACAAGCTTAATATTTTTCATATCCTTAAGTGATCCGGTCAAAACTCTATCGCTGGCAAACTTATCTACTACTGCTCCTTCAAATTTATGTTTCGCATTCAAATTTAATATTACGCGAGAGTGCATCCAGGCTAACATTTCGTTCAACTTCTTATTTCCCTGACGAAATTTTGCATACAATTCATTATATTTTACAGGCTGTAAAATTAATACTTCGATATTATCCTTATAATCACGATAAAGTTTCTCCGCAATTTTTATCAATTCAGAATCACTTAATAACTTACAATCTTTAACACCAAGTTTCTTAAGATCCGCAACAATATTCTCTTTAACTATAAATCCACAAACAACTAGCGCTCCGAAGAAATCTCCTTTACCAGATTCATCGGTTCCTGCCCATATTTTCCAATTATGATCCTTTTGAACTGCATCCGGTTTCTGATGTAGAATCTGCTGCATTTGAGTGCGCAATGGATTTGTGGGTGATCCCCCAATAACTGTAGAAATCCCCTTCTTCTTGGAATAATAAACATTCAGGGGAATACCTTTATCACCCTTTTCAAATTTGAGTTGTACACCATAACTTATTTCTTTTTCATCAGATAAAGTAAACCCAAATTCACTTACTTTTTCAATGATCTCGGCAACGAATTCCATTAAACTTGGGATCATTCTTGTACTTTTTCCATAATCACAGCATTCCCGAAAACCACATCAATATCGAGTTTCAAGTAATTCTCACCTTCCACATAACCTGGTGTTTTGAAGTTGGAATCTCCAAAGAAATTAATGTTGCGCTTAGGTAATTTACAATCAGCAAAAACTGTGCTGACACTAATCTTCATTGGTTTCTGCGGATCAATAAGCAAATTCCCTGAACCAAATACAATGTTAACCTCAACTTTTTGGCTACTTTCGGAAATATCAATATTTGAAAGATCAATATTACTCTGTCCAAATATCACATTATACTCACCTCCACTTTCACTCATTGTAACATTCGAACTCCTAAACATGGAAAAATTTCTATCACCTTTAAAAGCCTGACGTCCAACAAGTAATTTTACTCCAAAATAGATTATTACTAACGCAAAAACAATTCGAAAGATTGGAATATCAAGATTGAACACAGCTCTTAAAATCATTGATATTCCAAAAAGAACCAACATTACACCCCAAAATAGACCGCTGAATAAAAATGGCATTTTCACCTCTCCCCCTTGATTTTCTCAAAGATAATTGTTACTTTCTCATTAATTTCATCAAATGTTTTTTTATAAAATTCAATATCTTTCCCGATAGGATCTGCAATATCATTATTAGAATCAGCATATTCAGAAAGTGTGTATACTTTGGAAGCTGAAGCAGGATAAAGCTGCAAGATCTTATTTTTATGTTTTTTGGTCATTGTTAAAACCAACCAACTTTCTCTGAGGTTTTCTTCATTCATTAAGGTTGAAACATGATCTGAAGCATCAATCCCATTTAAAGCAAGTACTCGATTTGAATTGTTTGAGATTTGCATTCCGTCTGCCATAAAACCGGCTGATGTGACCCTGAGTTTTAGATCATCTTCAGTTATTATTTTTTTTGCCAGATATTCCGCAATAGGGCTACGACACGTATTACCGCTGCAAACAAATAACACTTGTGGAGATTGATAACTCAATTTTATTTCAGAAAATGGAATACTTTCTTCACGAATTAAATTCAATTTCTCATTTGAAAATTCAATAATTGTAGATGGCAAATTATTGATTGATTGGATATATTCAGGTAGAATGGAAAAATCGAACCAGTTTTCAAATTCGGCTAATATTTCATCCAGGCTTTGCACCGGTTCTTTACCAGACATATTTACGCTCGTGCTTAAAATGGGTTGATTCAATTTGATAATATACTTTCTCAATAATTCATCAGTTGGAATTCTGAAAGCGACTTTACTGTTTTGAGAAATGTGCTTTAACCTTGGATCAGTGACTTCCAAAACAACAGATAATTCTCCGGGCCAATATTGCAGGAGAATGCGGTGCACTCCTAACTTTATCTGTATATTAAATCTCTTCAACCATTCAATATCAGGGATAAGAACAATATAACCACTTTTATCTTTCCGATTCTTTAATGAATTGATTTTTGTGATAGCTTCTTTACTGAATGCAGAACAGCCAATTCCGAACATGCTTCCGGTGTGGTGCAGGAAAACCGAATCGTTATTGATCTTCTGTTTTTTCAAAATCTTCTTTCCTTTTCTCCCATATTTCATTCTATACGTTAAATAATTTTCACTGTTTAGACAGGCAAGAAAAAATTCATTTGACAGATTAAAAAATAATTTTGACTTTCGACTTAGGAAGACATGAAAAAATTAATATCAAAAATAAGAAAAATGAAATTTTACTAGCGCAATTTTGTGATATACTGCTTAATCATGCAGTATATGAAATTATAAGCAGTCTAATATATGTTGGATCCAATTAGAGGAAAACAATGAAAAGGCAAAACGAAAGAAAGGATAGTGTGTTATGAAGCATGCATATAAGGGTGTTATGACGCCGGTTGGCGGGTTACCACATAGTTGGATAGACTTATTTAACAATTTAGAATGAAGGAGGCGTTATGAACATTTTTATTGAATATTGTGTTGCTTGAAACTTTCTTCCTCAAGCTTCCCGGGTGGAAGCAGAATTGAAGGCAAATTATTCTGACTCAAATGTTAAATTGATCGACGGCGGTGGCGGAATCTTCGATGTAAAGTGTAATGGTAAGTTGATCTACTCTAAACAAAATATTGAAGGACAGCGATTTCCTGATGAGGGAGAAATCACCAAACTGATTGAACAAGCAATGGGCTAACTTTTAACAAGAAGTCGGAGATGGAAGTAATTGACAAAAGGGAAAAGGGGGCAGATCATATAAATATCTAACATACAATCCAGCGGATTTACGGGAGTTCCTCTTTTCCTTAATTCAAAATGAACACTTGGAACTTCCGCTGAGCCGGTCATTCCGGAAAGAGCAATAACTTGATTCATGGAGATCTTATCCCCTTTTGAAACCAGTAACTTGATCTTCTGTTTTTTCAAAATCTTCTTTCCTTTTCTCCCATATTTGATTCTATACGTTAAATAATTTTCACTGTTGAGACAGGCAAGAAAAAATTCATTTGACAGATTAAAAAATAATTTTGACTTTCGGCTTTGGAAGACATGAAAAAATTAATATCAAAAACAAGAAAAATGAAATGCTATTATCGCAATTTTGTGATATATTGCTTAACCAGGCAGTACATGAAATTTTAAGCAGTCTAATAAATGTTAGGCGAAAGAAGAGTGAATCGATTATGCCAAGCCTAGATGACGTATATCAAAAATTCGGTTTAGCGTCTGAAGCCGCCCAGCTGCTTGAGACTGAGTTAGGTACTGTCCTTTTCGTGTCAGGAGCTATTGATCAAAACCTGATCGAAAATCAAAATCCGGATGCAGCAACTGCACTTTATAACAGCATTAATCGAAAAACGTTGGGGCAACTTCTTAAAGGTGTAAAGAACACATCAGAGTCGGTTGAACATCTGGAAGAGTTGCTATCAAACGCACTTAAAGAGCGAAACCGATTGTCTCATTCGTTCTATCGCCAGCATAATTTTCGGAGAAATACAGAAGATGGACGTCTATTAATGCTCGATGACCTTGAGAAAATTCATGAAGTGTTATTGGAGGCCTACAAAGCTGTGATGCGATTGTCAGGTATTGATCTTGATAAAATAGAGCTTCAGGGTCTGCCAACTGACCATGTGCCAATATGAAATATTCGCCTAACACGGCGCTGCAACTGACGCCAAAAAAAAGGCACGGTTTAATTCAATCGTTAACCTAAGAATAAAGAAAGGAGAAAAAGAGATGAAAAAGAATATTGCATTGATTTCGATACTTTTTATACTATTTATATGTTCCTCGGTTTCATATGGGGAAGAACATTTGCTTCAGGCGGTAATCCAAGGCAATGAGATGTCCGCTAAAACTCTGCTGACGGCTGGAGCCGAGGTTGATACACGTGACGAGATCGGCAAAACGCCACTGATCATTGCAGCCGAAAAGGGGAATTTGCCCATCGTGCAGCTATTGATCCAATACGGCGCGGACGTTAACGCCCAAAACAACTTGCAATGGAGAGCGTTGATGTTTGCCTCAGGATTTGGACACACCGCAATCGTCAAACTGCTGGTTGAAAACGAAGCGGACGTGAACGCTGTCAGCCAGGCTGATTATACCGCCCTTATTCTTGCCAGCGTAGGTGGTTACACCGAAATTGTTGATCTTCTGCTGGAAAAAGGAGCTGATACGAATCCGAAGAAAAACGGCATGACAGCCCAACAGTGGGCTGAAAAATTTAATTATAATGATGTGTTGAAGGTCTTCGAAAAATTTTCGGAAAACCTTGATTGAACAACTATGTGAGACACCGAAGACGCCCATAAATACAAGAAGTTTGTTGAACCGATAAATTCGTATGTGGATTATGGTGAATTAATAGACGTTCAGGTAAGTTATAGTCAAGTTTCACTTGCATCACACGAGACGGCAAGAAGCGTGGTGGCGCTGACGCGGAAACTTTGGGTGGTCCGCTTGTGATGCAGGTCGTTATTCCAAATACTCTTGCGGATCTATTGGAGTTCCTCTTTTCCGTAATTCAAAATGAACACTCGGAACTTCTGCTGAACCGGTCATTCCGGAAAGCGCAATAACTTGATTTCTAAAAATCTTATCTCCTTTTGAAACCAGTAATTTACTGTTATGAGAATAGAGAGTGTAGAAGCCATTCTGATGATCGATCACGACAAGTTTTCCGGCGCCATTGTACCATTCGGCAAAGGCGATCACACCATCATCCACAGCCATAATATCTGATCCCACTGCCAGACCGATATCGATCCCATTATTGAGTAAACTGACTTTATATTGGTCACTTTTCTGCTCACCAAATTCTTTTATTACCGTACCCTTAGCCGGCCAGATCAATTTTGGAGTTGAGAATTTATATGAATAATCGTCAGACACTATATCTGCCTGCAGCTTTGTAATAAGCTCATCTAAGGCTGCTGCTTGTGATTTTAACTCATCAACTCGCTGTTCAGCTGCTTTTTTTTCCTGCTCATAATCCAAAAGTATTTCATTTAAGGAAGCAACCTGACTGGAATATTTTTTCCTATTTTTATTTGTAACAATACGCGTCCAGATCAGATCTTCATATATTTTTGTGCCCTTTTTCTTTTTCTTTTCCAATCCGGATTTTTCGTCATCTCTTGTATTGATCTCAGCAGTTGTCTGTTGGATAATTGAGCTCAAGAGTTTAGTATCCATTCTTTTTTCAGGATAGATCATACTTAAATAGTGAGCCAGACAAAGTTTATTGAATTCAAGTTCACAGAGATTATGCAGATCGCTCAATTCCCGATTTGCCAGATCGAGTTTATTCATTGTTTCATCTAATTTTCCTTTTGCACTGCTTTCGGATTTTTTTAATTGATTGATCTTCTTCTCAGCTTTATTCTTTTTAGATTTTGTCGAATTTATATCTTCTTTTGTATTTTTAGTTTTTTGTTCAACTTCCTCAATCAGTTTGCTCTCTTCATCAATTTTTTTATTCAGTTCATCCAACTGAATTTTCTTTTCATCCAGATTCTGAGCAAAGGTAAAAACACTCAACAACAAACATAATCCAATCAATTTTATTTTTAACATTTTATTTATTAAACCTATCTATTCAATCTTTTGGATTAGTTTTATGATTGAACGATTTTGTGTCAAGAAGAGAGAGAATAGGATCAGGGATCAGGGATTAGGGATTAGGGATTAGGAATTAGTAAATTGGTCATTGGTTCTGTCGATAAGATTTCCTGTCTTTGCGAGTTCTCTTTCTACGGTATCAGACGAAGCAATCTATATCTGATTGTCCACCCTTTCCGAAACTTCCAGCAAAGAAACTCTCCTTGTAAGATTTGGATGGTTTTCTGACTTCACTAAGATTCGGAAGTTTATAAACATATTTTTCGTTTGACAGCTAATAAATGTATTAACAGATTCGGTTTTGCATTAATTAAATTGATTTAGGGGAAACAAAATTGAGATTGAATATTGATTTAGTCGAATTGGAATTTGGTATTGATGTGTATACAATAACTTTTCATAAAAAAGTTATTGTGTACATTTTCGGTATAACTATAGGTTAGTTATGTGTACAAAAAAATTGGCGCGGCATACATATGTTATGCGATATTTGTGATCCATTGGGATCTATATTGCAATTTAAAGAATATAGGAGTAAACAATGAAAGTCAGATTAATTATTATCCTCGTACTACTTAGTACATTAATACTAAGTTGTACTTCTACAGATGTTGAAAAAATAAGTATTGTAACCGTAACTTTACTAAATGGTGGAGAACCTCAAGAAGTAGAGTTATCTCATTCTGTCGAAGTTCCTATAACTAAATCTGGTGCAATTTTTATAATGGATGAGTGTTGCGAAGGATACAATTCATCTCTTGGCGACCCAGAGTTAATTGAAGAAAATTGGGAATTTTATTGGAGTCCTGAATATCCAGATTTTGAAATTAAAGTGAACAGGAATAATGGTAACGTCGAGATCACTCATTTTGGTTAGAATTGATGTGCATTATAAGGTTTTAAGTGGGATTCAGTCGAACTTGTTTTAAAACAAACGATGTTGATCAATTTTCTTTTGGACAAAAAACAAATGATTCCTAAAACTCGAGCCGTCGATAAATTTTCTATTATGATTGCATGATCGATAAAATGATTTTTCAGCAAGCATTAATTGAAAACTGGCTAGCTGTATTCTGTGATTCTGTAATGAATTTAATTTTTGGTAGTTTTTAAAAAATAATTGAATCGCATAACAAGCGTTTCAGCGGGTCGTGTTACCAGTTCGTTTCGTCTGAATCTTACGATTCAAACTTTGGCTTGTTCGCTTTTGGTTGGGATCGTTCCGATCCCGCCGCACACGCAAAGCATTAAACAACATTCCGCTTCGCTCCATGTTGTTTAACGGCGGCGTGCCCCTGTAAAAAACTCGCAACCGTATCGAAGCGGAACAATGTTTAAC
>JAQICU010000097.1 GCA_027858325.1 Candidatus Cloacimonadota bacterium | reverse complement strand
CAATTTATCTAAAATATCAAAATCATATTTATGTCCATGAGTAAAAATAACAACTGAATCACTTTCTTGAGGTTCAAATTTTTTAAGAAATTCAAAATAATCTGTAGTATAAACTTCTTTCGCAAGCGGGATCCTATCTTTATTACCGTATACCTCTCTGTTATCTATCACAATACAGTAGAAACCTATTGAATTCAGGATAGGAACAATGCTTCTGCAAAGGTGTCCAGCTCCAAAAATATATACTTTCTTTGTTGGTGGAAAATATTCCAAATATATCTTTGCTATTCCCCCGCACATCATACCAATACCTTCCGAAGTTTCAGTAAGTTCAAATTCCAGGAAAGCATTTTCTTTTGTTATATGAATTTCTTCGCATTTATCCAATACCATTCTTTCCAGCATTCCTCCACCTACAGTTCCTTCACTTGTTTTATCCTCATAAGAAATTAGCTTGAAACCGGAACGACCTGGAGTTTTTTCTACACCTTCTACGATGGTTGCAAGAACGAATGCAATCCCTTGTTTCTGATTCTCAACTACTCTTTGCAATACATCAAATACTGCTATTTCCATAATTTCTATCCTCTAAATTTATCATTAAAATCTTTTTTTGTGTTCAGATTATGCAAAATTGTTTCATCATCTACTTCTATGAATTTCCTGCTCTCATTATTATCTCTAATTACATCATTCAATTGGGAATCAACTGAGTAAGACAGCACGATATCTTTAAATGCTGGAGAGAATATAAGCGGATGCCCTCCACGTTTAATCTCATCTTTTACATACAATGGTTGTGAGATCAAATTTTCAGGGTTATAATTTGTAACTAACTTCTCATATATACTCGGAGAAATAAACGGTTGGTCGATGAGCTGCAGCATCACAGCATTCTTCCCACTTATACTGGAAAAGCCTTTTTGCACTGATGAAAACATACCTTTCCTATGTAGTTCATTGTGAATAAAACTTATTACTTCAGTATTTCCAAAATGCTCCAATACTTCACTTTTTACAGTTTTAAGATTATCTCCAAGCACAATGTAAATTTTATCTGAGAATTTATGAACCTTTTTTAAAATATGTACGATCGCTGGTATACCTCCAATATCCAATAACGCTTTATCGCTTCCCATTCTACTGGATTGACCGGCTGATAAGATTATAATTTCTATCATCAATACTCACATCAACAAAATAATTTGACACATTAAATCAATTTTTATTACATATCCAAGAATTAAGT
The DNA here is from genome assembly GCA_027858325.1 of Candidatus Cloacimonadota bacterium. Taxonomy (GTDB): domain Bacteria; phylum Cloacimonadota; class Cloacimonadia; order Cloacimonadales; family TCS61; genus Tenebribacter. The sequence goes on along the minus strand of JAQICU010000097.1, from coordinate 1,339 downwards.
TATTATTAATTGTGTCAAATAATTAGGTGTGAAGGAATATTATGGCAGATAAGAAAGAACTATTAAGACAAGTAAAAGCACTTACCGGAATCGGTATAGCACTTTCAGGTGAAAGAGATATTAATAACTTCTTTAAATTGGTTTTAGAAGAAGCAATTAAGTTTACAAATGCTGATGGAGGATCGATCTACACACTATCTGAAGATAAACAGTCCCTTGATTTCACCATAATTTGCACAAAATCCATGAATTTAAATCTCGGAATGGCAGATACAGCACAATGGCCTAGTGTTCCGCTTTATGATGAAAAGGGTAAGAAAATATTTAAGAATTTTGCTTCTTATGTAGCTCATACTGGAAAAGCCAGTAGTGTTAAAGATGCTTATAATCAAGATATATTCGATAACAGTGGAACAAAAAATTACGATAGGAACAATGATTATCATTCCAGATCTATGGCTGCAATTCCCATGAATGACCATGAGAATGAACTTTTGGGAGTTATACAGCTAATTAATGCTTATGATGATAATAGCAATATAACCCATTTCACCGAAGAACATCTCACAATGCTAACTTCGCTTGCCTCACAAGCTGCCATTGCATTTACCAATAAGAATCTTGTAGTAGGATTAGAAAAACTTTTATATCAATTTATTAAAAGTATTGCATCAGCAATAGATCGTAAATCTAAATACACCGGTGGACACATAAAACGTGTAGCATCACTCTCTGAAATGCTGTCAGAAGTGATCCAGAAAGATTCCAATAAATATAAAAGTATCCATTTCACTCCGGAAGAAATGCAGGAGATAAGCCTGGCAGGCTGGATGCATGATGTTGGCAAGATCACAACTCCTATTTATGTTCGTGATAAAGCAAAAAAATTGGAAACAATTCAAGATAGAATAGAACTGGTTAAAATTCGTTTTGAGTTGATTTCTGCACTTATTAAAATGGATATTGAATATACTAAAGCTAAAGAACAAAAAGGAGAACTGAAAAAGCTTCTTGAAAAGCTTAAGGACGATAGAGAATTTATTATTAAAGTAAATACTGGTGGCGAATTCATGCGTAATGAATTTATTGATAGAATTGAAGAGATCTATAATTTTAAATATACTGCAAATGGTAAGGAATATCGTCTCATAACAGAAGATGAAAAAAAGAACTTATGCATTCGTAAAGGAACACTTCTACAGGAAGAATTAGAAAAGATGTGGGAACATGCTCTGGTATCTCATGAGATGTTATCGGAACTTACATATCCAAAGAAATTCAAAAATCTTCCTCTTTATGCAGCTTCACACCATGAAAAACTGAACGGAAAAGGATACCC
>JAQICU010000320.1 GCA_027858325.1 Candidatus Cloacimonadota bacterium | reverse complement strand
GATATTTATAAATATTGGTATAATTATAGGTTTTCTGGGAACACTAATCGGTTTGATACTCGCTGTAATTTTGCTTTATGATCATATGAAATTCCAATTTATTGTAATTCCTGTTCCAGGATTTCCATTGCAGTGGCTTCCGGTTGAGATGCGCGTTTTGGATTTTATCCTCGTACCGGTTGTTGCTATTGTAATAAGTTTACTTACAACCCTTCATCCTGCAGGCAGAACCGTAAAGATCGATCCAATGAAGATAATCAGGAATTAATAAGAAAGAAATTTCGTTTGATTATTTCCTCTTTCTGAATTGTATACATACAAGCAAAATAAATAATTTATTTTACAATACTTTATAGAAAATTATCACTTGAAAAAACAAAAAAGCAATTATCAAAAAAAAAATAACCAAAGAAATTACGGTTATTAGTAGTTCTACGAATTTTCAAATTTACATTAACTAATTTCAACTTGACAGCACTGTTAAGTAGTTGGAATTTAACCATTAAATCAATAGTAATCGCATGTTAGCAAAATGCTCTATAGGTTGCTAATCTCATGCAGTAAAATGGGTTATGGATTCAAGGGTGTCCATAGCATCATCATGTTGATAATTTTTTAATATTTTCAGGAGTCTTAAATGAAACTAACCGACAACGCTTTAACCGTGCTTGATAAGCGCTACTTCCGAAAAGACAATGATGGAAAGGCAATGGAAGATTGGAATAAAATGATCACGCGTGTAGCTGTGAATATCAGTAATGGGAATAAAGCAAAAGAGAAAATATACTATGATCTTCTGGACTCTGGAAATTTTCTGCCTAACTCACCTACGTTAATGAATGCAGGTAATGATCTTCAACAGTTATCAGCCTGTTTTGTTTTACCACTGGAAGATAGCATGGAGAGTATTTTTGAATCCATAAAAAATGCAGCGTTAATCCACAAAAGTGGTGGCGGCACAGGGTTTAGTTTTTCCAGATTACGTGAGGCTGATGCGCGAGTAAGAAGTACAAATGGTGTCTCCAGCGGACCGATCTCTTTCCTGAAAGTGTTTAACTCTGCAACTGATGCAGTGAAACAGGGTGGAACCCGGCGTGGTGCAAATATGGCCATTCTGAATGTAGACCATCCTCAGATCCTGGAATTTATTACCTGCAAAGAGAATACACAGGAACTTACAAACTTTAATCTCAGTGTAGGAATTACAGAAAAATTCATGAAAGCTGTTTATGAAGATAATGAATATAGCTTGATTTCACCTCATACTAAAGAGGTTGTTAAGAAATTAAAAGCACGTGATGTTTTTGATCTCATAGTTAAAATGGCACATCAGAATGGAGAACCTGGTATTATTTTTCTTGATAGGATAAATAAACATAATCCCACCCCGCATATTGGAGAGATCGAATCAACAAATCCTTGCGGTGAGCAGCCACTTCTTCCTAACGAAGCTTGTAATCTGGGTTCTTTGAACTTAGCTGGAATGGTTAAGAATAATACGATTGATTGGGAAACTTTGAAAGATGCAACTCGAGATGCAGTTGATTTTCTGGATAGTGTTATTGATATGTCCAAATTTCCACTTCCCGATATTGATAAAATGGTGAAATCGAACAGAAAGATCGGACTCGGTGTGATGGGTTGGGCTGATCTGCTTTTCCTGCTAAAAATTCCATATGATAGTGATAAAGCAATTAAACATGCTGAACAAGTTATGGAATTTATTGATTATCATTCTAAGGTAAGATCAATTGAACTGGCTGAGGAAAAAGGTACCTTTGCAAATTTCAAAGGTAGCATCTATGAAACAAAGAAATTGATTCGTGAAGACCTGAAAATGGATTGGAATAAGCTCAATAACACAATTGCAGAAAAAGGCATCAGAAATGCAACCACTACCACAATAGCACCAACTGGTACGATAAGCATGATCTGTAATACTTCAGGTGGTATCGAACCTCAATTTTCTCTAGTTTACGTGAAGAATGTTATGGATGGAAATAAACTTCTATATGTAAATCCTCATTTTGAAAAAGCGATCAAAGAAGCTGGGATTTATTCAAAAAAATTAATGGAAGAAGTAGCAGAAAAAGGAAGTGTTGCTCATATAAAGAAAATTCCTGAAGAAATAAAAAAGGTTTATGTCACTTCACATGATATTTCTCCAAAATGGCATATTCGCATGCAGAGTGCTTTCCAAAAATATGTTGATAACGCTGTTTCCAAAACTATTAATTTCACAAAAGAAGCAACAAAACAAGAAATACAAATGGCGTATGAACTCGCCTACGAATCGGGATGTAAAGGCGTTACTGTTTATCGTGACGGCAGCCGTGAAAATCAGGTTCTGAATGTAGGTAAAGAAATTAAAGAAGCCACAACAACAAATGGTCATAGATTCGCTCCTCGCGAGCGCCCTCTGATAACGACCGGTATGACCCAGAAAATTGAAACTGGTTGTGGTCATCTGTATATAACAATTAATTCCGACGAAAAAGGGGCTTGCGAAATATTTACCCAAATGGGAAAAGTGGGGGGATGTGCTTCTGCTCAATTAGAAGCTATCGCAAGGCTTACGTCTCTTCTGCTTCGTTCCAATGTAAAAGTTAGTTCCATTGCACGTCAATTGAAGGGGATCCGCTGTCCTTCTCCGATGTGGAATAATGGAGAAATCGTAACTTCCTGTGCTGACAGTATTGCAAAATCATTAGAGATATTTCTTGAACTTGAAAAAGATTCACTTGAGAGCATAAAAAAAATTAATAAAAAAGCATCAGGAAAACCAAAAAGAAAATCAACAAGTTCAATGAGGAACTGCCCTGATTGCGGTAGTACAGTGGAGCACTCTGAAGGATGTTTGAAATGTAACTCATGCGGTTGGTCTAAATGCTAAAATAGATTAAATTTTAAAATAAAAAAAATATTAAAAAATGGGTAGGCAATTATTCTACCCATTTTTTAATTGGCACGAGGTATGAATGAAAAAAATAATAATTGGACTAATAACTTTCACAATATCACTTTCATTGGCAGCATCTGTGCGTGTTGTCACGTATAATGCACTTAATTTTGGCGGGAATGATGAGGATAGAATTCCTTATTTTGAAACAATCCTAAATGATATGGATGCAGATATATTCTTATTTCAGGAGATCGAAGATGAAATGGGCGGAGAACTTTTATTATCTGCTATCAATAACGGCACAACCGATTTTTCCGGATCTGTATTTCTTAATGGTCCGGATACAAATAATTTCTTGATATATCGAAATTCACTAATTACTTACGCTTCTCAGGATACGATCGGTACAGATCTAAGAGATATTTCAGAATATGAGTTGATCATTGATGGGAATATTATCCGTTTTTATAGTTGTCATTTAAAGGCAAGTACGGGTTATGAAATTGAGCGTCTGGAAGAAGTTACAAAATTGCGTGATCATTTGAGTCTATTACCAGAAGGATCAGAATTTGTGATTGTCGGTGATATGAATTTCTATACAAGTTCCGAACCCGGATATCAGAAATTCATTGCAGATGAAGAAAATAATATTGGCAGAGCTGAAGATCTATCCGAACAGATCGGGGAATGGCATAATAATATTGATTTTGCCGGTGTGCATACTCAATCAACACGTACAATTCAATTTGGTGGTGGAGCCAGCGGCGGGTTAGATGATCGATTTGATATTATATTTTCTTCTTATCAATTGAATAATGGAATCGGATTAGAGTATATAGACGATACAATTACTTCATTCGGGAATGATGGTGAACATTTCAATATGTCAATAAATGACGGAACCAATTCTGCTGTTTCACCGGAAGTGGCAGAGGCTTTATATGAAGCTTCAGATCATCTACCGGTTTTTGCGGATTTCAATACTACCATTTCTTCCGAGCCTATGCTCGTAGTTCGCATTCCAAATATTGAAGAGGAATGGCAGCAAGGAACAGAACACAATATAGAGTGGGTGAGTTCTAATTATAATGGGAATGTAAAAATAGAACTGCAAAATGAAACTTCTGAAGAGCGTGAGATTCTTGCAGCATCTACTGAGAATGATGGTGAATGGACTTGGAATATTCCTTTAGAACAAATCTTAGGGGATAATAAAATTGTGATCTCTGATGCAATTGATGGTGATCCAATTGATGAAAGTAATAATCCTTTCCATGTCATTGAACCTATAGTAGACTATACAATTTATGAAATTCAATATTCTGAAGTTGGTCCATCTCCCTTGGAGGGTGTGCAGGTTATTACACAAGGTATCGTCACTGCTGTTGGGAATAATGGCTTCTTTTTACAGGATGGATCAGGTGCCTGGAACGGAATCTTTGTTTATGAATATGTTAGTAATGTTAATCAGGGTGATGAGATAGACATTACTGCTACTGTAGCAGAATATAATGATAAAACAGAATTAGCTGATATTGAGGGATATACTGTTTTATCAAGTGGGAATCCACTTCCTGATGCTGTACTTCTTTCAACTTTGAATGTAAATCAGGAAGATTACGAAGGTGTGCTTGTGTATGTTGAAAATGCAGAATGTGTAGATGATAGTTTGGGATATGGTGAATGGCTTGTTAATGATGGAACTGGTGATTTAATTGTGGATGACCTGTTATATACATATATTCCTGTGGTAGGGGAGATTTGTGATATTACAGGTGTAGTTGATTATTCCTTCGGTTCATTTAAGATAGAGCCACGTAATTCAAACGATGTGAATGTCTCCTCATCAATTCAGGAAGATGTAGTAAATATTGATTTCAAATTATCTAATTATCCAAATCCTTTCAACCCGACAACTACGATTTCATTCAATTTAGCTTTGGATAACACCGGAGATACCGAACTTGTAATATACAATTTAAAAGGACAGAAAGTGAGATCATTCCTAATTTACCAATTTACCAGTTCACAAGTTCACCAAATTATTTGGAATGGAACCGATTTAAACGATCAGCCGGTTTCATCAGGTATTTATTTTTATAAATTAATATTTGGAGATCAAGAGCAAACAAAGAAAATGTTGCTTCTCAAATAGTTTCGAATCATTAGAAACATGACGATGACTCGAAGTGAAATAAGGCTTGAAGATTCATGTAAATTGAGAAAGTAAATTGAATATCGTTTCACCCCGTCTTCTATACGAGTCGAAACTTTTGTCAGGTTCTGCGGATAAATTTTCCGTAACCAGGTTTTTGCAGAATTCCTTTTTCCGCATCAAATACTATCTTCCCGCGAACTATTGTTTTGTTTATTGAGCAGGAAAATTCTGTATTATTAAAGGGTGAATATTTGCCTTTAGAATGGATGAGAGTTTCATCGACCAGATAAGGTTTGTTCAGATCAATAATTGTGAAATCTGCGTCGGTTCCAATTTGTAAGCTTCCTTTCCGGGGGTACAATCCATAGCGTTTTGCTGCATTTTCAGAAGTTAACCGTATCATCTTCATCAGGTCAACTTTTTCTTTAAGATAGAATTCCGAAAAAAGATAAGGGATCATAAGTTCCGTTCCTGGTATCCCATTATATACTTTAAAAAAATCTTCAAAACTCTTTCCTGATTTATAATTACATCCGGCATGATCTGTTGTTACAAAATCGAGCGTTCCTGTTTTCAAACATTTTCTCATGAAATCTCTGTCCTCCTCGTGTTTTATGGGAGGTGCAGTTTTGAGTCTTCCTTTTAGAATTGGAAGATCTTTAGATGTAAATTGCAAATAATGAGGACAGGATTCGAAGGTGACTTCGAATTTCTTTTTGCTTTCCAATATCAGCCCTGAAGCGTCCTTGCTGCTGATATGAACAAAGTGAACTTTGTTCTTGTTGCCGAGAGAAGAGAGGATTTTTTTTACAGCGATAACTTCTGCTTCCACAGGTCTTGTCTTCACATAATTCTCTGGTAGTTTCATTTGTTTATGTGTTAATCTGTTAATCGAATTACTAATTATACTCTCATCTTCGGCATGAAAAGCAAAAAGGATTTCTGGAAATTGTTTGAAAACATTACCAATATCTTTGTAGGAAAGAGCCTTAAAAGTTTCCATACCTGAAATTGTATAAATTTTAAAACCAACAACTCCGGCATCCCAGAGTTTTTGGATCTTACTATTATCTAAAGGGATATCATTATTTCTTATTCCACCCCAAAGTGCAAAATCAACTAGAGCTTTAGATTTGATAACCGCTAGTTTTTTATTCAGGTTTTCAACATTTGTTACAGCCGGAATTGAAGTACAGGGCATATCAATAACGGTAGTTATTCCTCCGCAGGCTGCCGCTGTTGTTCCCGAGGTGAAGTCTTCACGATCAGTAAATCCCGGATCATTGAAGTGTACATGGGCATCGATACAACCGGGGATGAGTAATTTTCCATGAAGATCTATAACTTCTGTTCCTTTTGCAGGTTTCAGATTTTTCTCGATTTGTAGAATATTCTCATTAAAAAGTATATCAGAGATTTTTGTCTTTTCCCCATTTAAGATAAATGCATTTTTTAAAATTATCATCTTACCCTCAAATAGAAGAGAAATTCTCTGGAAAATTTTGTCAACTCAATAATGGATTTAGAAAAATCTAATAAGTCATTTGACAAAAATTTTAACTCTTCAAAATTAGTATTGTTAAATCTATTAGTATAAAATCATTTAGTTCAAAAAAGAGGAAGAATGTTTTATAATGAAATTTTAAGTAAAATGCTTCTTGAAGAACAAAATCCGGTTAATAAAATGTATCTTCATGAGATCAGTATCAATTGGAATAAGTTTTCAAAAGCAGTTGAAGAAAGTAATGGATCGAACAAAGAAATTGTTGAAATGCTCAATGCTTTCCGTAATGCAATTATGAATAATAAATACAAATTTAATAAAATCAACTCAAAAGGGTTTATTAATGAGTCTCCAATATTTTCTGTGAATTATCTTCATGATTTAGTTTATGTGATTATGAAAAGACAGAGCATTATAGACCATGTAGGCATTTTCTGGGGTTGCGGTAAGTTCAATATGAATTACAAATTTACACCAATCAGTTTTAACACATTAGAAAAGAACCTTCA
>JAQICU010000309.1 GCA_027858325.1 Candidatus Cloacimonadota bacterium | reverse complement strand
AACAAATCTAAACAAAAATCTAGATATCAAAATCCCAAAGTTCAAATAAATGCAGCCAAAAATAATTGATCTTCAAAAATAAATGGGAGAGAAGATGAACTTTGTTACTTTTGATGACGAGAAGTGGAATAATTTCTTCCCTATCACTTTAACACGTGCTATAGGTGATCTACGGGTTGGAATTCTAAAATTACGACAAAGAATTTCAAATTATTTTGAGATAACTGAGACTAATATTGTAGTATCATCTAATCTGGAAGCTATTTACAAAGAAAGGCACAAAAATTGGAAAGTGAATGAAGTCACAAAAGATGAAACTATCTTTATAAATAGTCGGATCAAGATCGATTCAAAAGCAAAGAAAGCAATTTTAAATTTACAGAGAGATGAATGTTTGGTGAAAGCTGAAACAATTCTCGCAGCAAGGTGTATACCTGATAAAAAGAAAATCACTTCAGAAAATTTGAATAGCCTATTTCCCAATTTGAAAAGAATCGAGAATCCAGAAATAAATTGCTGGGAATTTTTATGGGAATTCGTAGGGGAGAATGCTGAATATATCAGACGTGATTTCAATGAAGTATTCTACGATAAAGATAATTATTTTGAAACTGAGTTGGGAACAACAGTGATAAATCCGTATAATGTGTGGATAGGTGAGGGAACTACATTGAAACCCGGTGTTGTTATTGATGCGACTGAGGGACCGGTTGTATTGGATGAGAATGTAACGATCATGTCAAATGCAGTAATTATTGGTCCTGCTTATATTGGCAAAGGTTCAACAATAAAGATAAGTGCAAAGATTTATGAGGGAACATCGATCGGACCTATGTGTAAAGTTGGTGGTGAAGTTGAAGAGACGATTTTTCAGGGATTCTCAAATAAACAGCATGATGGTTTTCTGGGACATAGTTATCTTGGTGAGTGGGTAAACCTCGGTGCAGATACAAATAACAGTGATCTGAAGAATAATTACAAGACTGTTACTGTATATTTCTATCCTACTAAGAAGGAGATAGATTCCCAAAGCCAATTTGTTGGAACATTTATTGGAGATCACACAAAAACAGGGATTAACTCAACAATCAATACTGGAACTGTGATCGGTGTTGGATGCAATCTATTTGGATTAGGAATTATAACGAAACACATCTCTTCCTTTCATTTTGGAACAGGATCAGAAACAAATAAATATCTAATAAATAAGTTCATTGAGACGGCAAATATTGTGAAAAGTCGAAGAGATTTGAAGTTTTCTGAATCAGAAAAAGAACTTTACAATAAGATCTATAAACAAGTTTTTTGATCAATATCTTAATAAAATAGATTGATTTAATTGGAGTTATAATGCAAGAATACATAAAAGTAAAGTTCAGAACAGGAAGAGAAGGCTACTATCTAAATAATAAAGAATACTGTATTGAACCTGATCTGGATGTTATTGTCAGTGTTGAACGAGGTGAAGATATCGGACGGATCGTGAATTGTGCTGTGGAATCTGCACAAATCTGCAATAAAATTGATGAGAAGGACATAACTTCGATCAAACGGTTAGCTACAGAAGCTGATTTAAAACAATTAGAAATTGTTAAAAAGAAAGAGCTGGAAACTGAAAAGAAATTCTTGGAAATGTTACAAAAACAACCATTTACAATGAAACTTCTACAGACAATATATCAATTGGATGGTAATAAACTCACTTTTTTCTTTTCAGCAGATGGACGAATAGATTTCAGAGATTTTGTGAGAGAGCTTGCATCCGAGTTTAAAACGAGGATCGAGTTACATCAAACATCAGGCAGGGAAGATGCTCGAAGATTGGGTGGATTGGGAATGTGCGGGAAAACATACTGCTGCGTAAGTTTTTTAAGGAAATTCAATCAGGTAACAATTCAAATGGCAAAAGATCAGAATTTATTAAGTAACCTATCAAAAATATCCGGACCATGTGGCAGGTTGCAGTGTTGCCTACATTATGAAGAAGATTTCTATCTAAAGAAATCAGAGGAATTTCCTGAACTGGGGCAGGTCGTTAAATTTAAAGATCAGAAAATGTACGTGGAGAAGAATGATTATTACAATAATCGTATTAATCTCATAGCAGAAGATCATGATCGCTTTATTGTTACTTTGGAAGAATTTAGAAAAATAGAACAACAAAAAAAAGGATAATAAATATTCTTGATCTGTTACCCGATGAATTGAGTAAGTGTTTATTAGATCTCGGAGAGAAGGAATACAGAGCAAAGCAGATCCTGAATTGGATTTACAATAAATATACAACAGATTTCAGTGAGATGACATCTCTCTCGGAAGCACTCAGGATAAAGCTTCAGAGCATTCTGAGTATTTCAATTCCAACAATCATCACAAAAACCGTATCTAATGATGGCACAACAAAATATCTACTTTCTCTGCAAGATAGAAGTAACATCGAAATGGTCATAATTCCTAATGGAAAGAAAAATACTCTTTGCATTTCTTCACAAGTCGGTTGTGCCAGGGAATGCACTTTCTGTGCAACTGCTAAACTGGGACTGAATCGCAATCTTGAAACTCATGAGATCACTTCACAAGTATTTCTTGCAATAAGAGAAATGGGTGAAGATAAACTTACAAATATTGTTTTTATGGGGATGGGCGAGCCGTTGGATAATTTCGAAAATGTAGTTAAAGCAATAAGAATATTACAGCATGATCTTTGTTTTAATTTCAGTCCGAGAAGAATCACAATTTCAACATCGGGTGTAATACCACAAATTGCAAAACTTGCAGAAACCGGATTAAAGCTTAAGTTAGCAGTTTCCTTAAATTCGGCAATTCAATCCAAAAGAGAAATATTAATGCCGATTAGTAAGACTTATCCTTTATCCGAACTAAAAAAAAACTTGCTTGATTTCAGAAAAAAAACACCTTATCGCATTACGTTCGAGTATGTGATGATAAAAGATTTTAATATCGGGCAGGAAGATGTGAAAGCACTTCTAAAATTTCTAGGTGATATTTCCTGTAAACTGAACGTGATAAAATGGAATGAAGTTGATGATCTCCCGTTTGAAACACCTGCGACCCGAGAGATCGATAAATTTATAAGTTCGATGAATGTCTTAAGTTCTGCTGTTACTTATAGAAGAAGCAGAGGAGCTGATATTGGTGCAGCCTGCGGACAATTAGCGGCAAAGAACATTTAAATAAGGAGTGAACATGATAAATTTTGACATCAGTAAACTTGCCAGAATGATCGATCATACTGAATTGAAATCCAGTTCAGGAGAGAAGAAGATTAATAATTTGTGCGAGGAAGCCAAGCAGTATGGATTCATTTCAGTTTGTGTGAATCCGGCAAATGTAGAATTTGCGAAAAAGCAATTGGAAGGTAGTGATGTTTTAGTTTGTAGTGTTGTTGGTTTCCCTTTAGGAATGAACACCACTGAGATAAAAGCATTGGAAGCCAAAAAAGCTGTTGAACAGGGAGCTACAGAGATTGATATGGTAATCAATGTAGGTGCCATGCGAGATGGTAAACATGACTATATTCGTGAAGATATAAAACAAGTTGTTCAGGCAAGTGTCCCGGCTCACGTAAAAGTGATTTTAGAAACATGTTATCTCACTGATAAAGAAATTGTTAAAGCGTGTGAGCTTGCGGTAGAAGCAGGAGCTCATTTTGTGAAAACATCTACTGGTTTCGGTGCTTTTGGAGCTTTTGAACATCATGTTAAACTTATGCGCGAAACTGTAGGACCGGATATTGGAGTGAAAGCGTCCGGTGGTGTTTCCAACTTTAAAGATGCAATGAGAATGATAAATGCCGGTGCAACCAGATTGGGAACCAGTGCGGGAATATTGATCCTTGAAGGTGCTAAATTATTTAAATTTGCTCCTGCTGCCTGGCTTGAACCGGAAATTCCGTGTCATACATGCCCAGCCAGAAGTGCAAGTATGGCTAAACTACCTAAAGCATTATATCAATATTATAATAATATGTGCCTGAATTGTGAACATCGCGAAAAATATAATAAGTTCTATGAATAAAACCTTGCGAATGGTTTCCAGCAGAGGGATTCTCTTATATCGACCTTCGCAATAGTTGGAAAGTTGGACAGATTAACCATTGAAAAGGTTTAGCAGGAAGAGACTACTTTTAATCCTTTTCAAGGTAAAGAAAGGAGGACAAAATGAATGGATGGATGAATAAAATAGTTGAAATAAACCTAAGTACCGGGAAACAGAAAACCATTATTATAGATGAAATCGTAAGAAGAAAATTTATCGGTGGAAGAGGTTTGGGATTGAAAATTTATACCGATATGTGTTCTGCTGATATCGATGCATTCGATGAAAAAAATGCACTTATATTTTCAACTGGACCACTAACGGGAATAATTCAAACAGCTGGACGTTATCAAGTTACAACTCGCTCTCCACTTACTGGTGGAATTGTTGATTCAAGTTCTGGAGGTTTTTTTGGAGCAACTTTGAAGAAAGCAGGATTTGATGGATTGGTTATCACCGGAAAATCTGAAAAGCCAGTTTACCTTGAAGTTACAGAAGATTGTATTGAAATCAAGAGTGCGATGAATATCTGGGGGAAGGATACGCATGAAACTATGAGAATACTTAAAGAAGAATCATCTTCAAATATTTCAATTGCATGTATAGGACCTGCTGGAGAAAATCTGGTACCATTTGCTGCCATTATGAACGATAAAGATAGAGCTGCAGGTCGTGGTGGAGTTGGTGCTGTTATGGGCTCCAAGAATTTAAAAGCTATTACTGCTTTTGGAAAAAAAGAGATTCCAGTCAGTGACCCTGAAGGCTTAAAAAAAATGATCTCAACAATAAATACACTTATTGATAAAAATCCTGTTACCGGGAAATCACTACAATTATTGGGAACTTCAGTTTTGGTTAATGTTATCAATGCACACGGAATGTATCCAACAGAGAATTTCCAGCGTGGAGTTTTTAATGATGCCGAAGGAACAAGTGGAGAGAAAATAGCCGAGACAATCCTTCAGGGTAGAAGTGCCTGCTTCAAATGTCCCATAGCCTGTGGAAGAAAAACTAAAACCAGTAAGCGGGAAGGTGAAGGTCCTGAATATGAAACCGTGTGGGCATTTGGTGCTCAGTTAGGTATTAATGATCTGGAAATAATAACTGAAGCAAATTATACATGTAACGAATTAGGACTGGATACAATAACAGCCGGAAGCACAATCGGTTGTGCTATGGAACTTTACGAGAAAGGAGCTTTTCCTGAGAAGCTTGTATGGGGAGATTCTTCCAACCTGGTGAAATTAGTAGAAGATATTGCTTACAAAAGAGGTATTGGGAAAGATCTGGCACTTGGTTCTAAGAAACTTGCTGAAAAGTATGGAAAACCCGAACTTGCAATGCAGGTTAAAGGTATGGAAATTCCTGCTTACGATCCTCGCGGAGTACAAGGGCAAGCCCTGTCTTTTGCTACTTCAAACAGGGGTGGATGCCACATGCAAGGTTATCTTATTTCACCTGAAATTCTTGGCTCACCCGTTTTTATGGATAGATATTCAATCGAAGGGAAAGCTGAGATAGTTGCTTTGTTCCAGGATATTTCTGCTGCTGTTGATTCGCTTGTACTCTGTCGCTTTTTGCAGTTTGCCATTAGTGTGGATACATTTAAAGATATGCTAAATATTGTTACAGGATTGAACTTTACAGAAGATGAATTACTAAGAGTTGGTACAAGAATTTATAATCTGGAGAGGAAATATAATTCGGAGGTCGGTTTTACACGTAAAGATGATATGCTGCCTCCCAGATTTCTGGAAGAAGAATTAGCTGAAGGTGCATCCAGAAACAGAGTTGTACAACTTGATGAGATGCTGGATAGATATTATCAACTCCGTGGTTGGGATAAGAATGGAATTCCCACAGAAGAAACTTTGCAAAAATTGGAACTGTAAGGAGATAGATGAAAATCATATTAGCCGGATTCAACATCGATAAAAATTTGATAGATAAATTACCGGAAGACACAATTGCAACACCGGAGACAATCTCAGCAGCTTATGCACGAATAAGTCGTGATCCTCGAGATGTTCCCGAACTTAGAGCCGAAGCACGGGAACAGGTCAAGAAAGCAAGGCGTTCCAATCAAGCTATCGTTTTTGGAATGAGCCATCACTCTGTGGCAGAACATGCTTATTTCAATTTCGATATTCTGCAAATTTCACGCCTAACTCTGGAAGAACTGGAAGCACGCCGCATCGGTGCTGCTTATACATAAAAATCTCAAAGATACATTACTTTGCAAGGTGATTTTGTGATTCCAAAAGAATTCAGTGAGGAAGATGCAAAGAAATTTAGAGAACTCGTAGAATTCCAAAATGATTTCTATTTACGAAATTTACAAAAACTAACTGATCATCAGTTTGCTTCCAATCCTGATTTGGCTAAACAAGCCCAACTCGCAATGGGGAAAGGCACTTCCGACAAAATGAATCGCGCTAAAAACACTCTGGAAGGCTGGGCTAAAGAAGATGCCAGATATGCTTTAAGTTTAGCAACTCAGGCACAATTGGGTTTGTCATTCAATGCTCGTACACTGGAACATGCCATCCGTACCATGCGTTATTCGGAGTTGGTGGAATGTCGGGAACTTGCTCAGAAATTATTTGAAGTGACTAAAGAAATTGCACCATCGCTTATCATTCTCAGTGATCCGACAGAATTCAAAAAAGCATTTAAAACAGATTTGCAGGATGATCATTTTAAATTTACAAACTCACACTTAAAGAAATATGTGAAAGAACTGATAGAAAAATATTACGGCAAACAGCACGAAGGAATTCCTGAAATATTAACCGAAGAACATGAAAAACTGATCCTTGAATCAAACGTGGATCGGAACATTGCCGCTGCGATCATTCACCATAATTCCAAGCTTTCGATAGAAGATGCATATCGGATCACCTGTTATATTCTGGCAGATACGGAAAGAGGGAAAAACTTCTTCTCAGAAATTCTTAAATATATTTCAGCTTTCGATCCATTGCCCCGTGAATTTGAATTCACCGGAGAATTGAAATACGAATTGGTGGTGAGTGCCAGTAATTTTGCTCAACTAAAACGACACAGGTTGATGACGATTTTAACTCAGGATTACGATCCCAGCCTGGGAATTACTGTTCCAACTTCTATCAAAGCAATAAATGCCGAGAATGATCTGCTGGATATTTGCCGTAGAAGTGAAGAACTCTATTTTGAATTTGTGCCAAAGTATGGCAAAGCTGCAGAATACTGCTTAACCAATGCTCATAGACGCAGAGTTTTGGTTTCTGCTAATCCACGTGAATTGTATCATTTCTCCCGTTTACGGGAAGATGAACATGCTCAATGGGACATCAAAGAAACTGCAGGCAGAATGATGAAGCTGGCAAAAGAAGCTGCTCCAAATTCTTTTATACTATCTGGTGGAAAAGATCAGTTTGAGAAAATGAGGAAAGAAGTATAGATGCAGAGAAGCTGAGAAACAAATAAGAAGATCGAAACTACCAAAAATTTTGGAAAATCTAAACCGTGCATTTTTGAAATAAAAGACGAGAAGATCCTGGCGGACTTTGAAAAAGTGATGCTGTTAAAGATTAAGTGCAAATGAAATTATTCTAAATAATAATACCTTAGAACAAAATCTTTGACATTATTTTTAGAAGTTAAATTTTCAAATTTGGACTTGGTTGAAAAAGAATTGGGAGGATTCAGATGAAAATGAAATTTACTTTATTAATTATAATAATTACATTTGCTACTTGTACTAGCGGTGAGATTTACAGACCTAAAATCCCTGTCTCTGAGCTTCAAGAAAACACACCTCGTGAAATAGCATTAGAATTGTTTCAGAAATATTTGGAATACTATGTGGCATCGGAAGATACAAATATGAAGCTTTCTGAATTTTTGATATTATCTGTTGATACTCCTAAATTGTGGGATGTAAATAATTTTAAAAATGGTTTATCTCCTAAACAAATCACTAAAGAAGAGTTATTCGACTTTTATGAAATGGTGATTCATGTATCTTATTCAGTTAAACCTACCTCTAAACCTACCTCAAATCCCAATAATATATATTGGTTGGCTGGAAATGGCCACTTCAATGAGGGTGAAAGTTGGATTCATAGCAAAGCAGCATATGTTTTTATAAAAAGAATTGATGATAATTTTGTTATTGATAGAATTGGGACTGGAATCTAGATAGAATCAAACATCATTTATCCCCATCTACACTTAATCCCATCTCCAGCACCCTATTTTGAGATCAGAAAAAACATGGTAAAGAAATGGCAGGTACTTCCACCCAGAACAAACAGATGCCAAATTGCATGATGATATTTGATTTTCCTCCAGAGATAAAATATTGTTCCAAGTATATATGAAGCTCCTCCAATAAAAAGAAAAACAATGCTTGTTGTATTCATGTTAGCAAATATTGGCTTAATTGCTATTATTATAAAACACCCCATAATTATATAAAAGACAGTTGATAATAACACAAATTTTTTAATCCAAAATACCTTAAATAGAATCCCGCATATTGCTACACCCCAGATTATGCCAAACATTGTCCAACCAAAACTACCTTTTATTGCAATCAAGGAAATGGGTGTATATGTCCCGGCAATAAGCAGATAAATAGCGGAATGATCAAATATTTCGAAAATATCTTTTACTTTCCCATGAGGAAAACTGTGATATAAAGTAGATGAGAGATATAGTAATATTAAAGTAGAACCGTAAACACTAAAGCTCACTATATACAAAATATCCCCATGAATACGGCCTAATACGACTAAAGCAACAAGTACAGCAATTGATAAACCCAGACCAATACCATGTAAAACCGCATTCGCGATCTCTTCATCTGATGTCATAATTTCGGTTTCATCCAGTTTGTTTTTACTCATTGTCTTCTCCTCTCATCTTTTGATTATGTTTGATTTTTTACTTTTCCATATCCACTTTAAACATCGAAAAACCTGCCAATTATTTCCCTGCCAATGTTTCGATGAGCTTTGCACATCCTCCCTCACGAATAAACCTGGCATGATCTTTTATATTTTTAAACTTGCGACCAACTATTTCGGAACACTCGAATTCATAATCGGAGTTTGGTAAAAATGCTGTTTCAATTAATTCAAGAGCCTTGGGATCTTTAAATTCCATTTTGCTGTCTAAACCTTTATTCATAGTCATGAACCAAATTGCAGCTCCCAATGCTCCACAAGCACCACCACATAAACCGATGCCGCCGGCAAGTCCAGCTGCCATAACAACATGTTTTTCCGAAGCACCCATTTTTCTTGCCAATTCCGCGGCACAGCTTACTGGAGCTGATGGTATTTCGATTTGTTCTTCTGCAAACGCAGCATTTATCTCATTAAATGCTATTGGAGCATATTTTCCAGCCAGGCGCATGCAGCCAAGGGTTTTACCTTTTATCAGAAAAACATAGATCATCTTCATAGTTGAAGATGATTTGTCGATATCTGTTATTTCGAAACAGTCTATCTCACCAGTACAAGTTTGAAAGGCATCTACAAGTTTTTGTGCTGCCATTATTGCTCTGGTTTCAGCTTCTGCTCCAGACCCAAATCTTTCATAAGCTTGGGCTCCTGCTGCGAGAACTGCTCCCCAGATCATGCCGCATTGATAACCATGCTGCATAATTCCACCTGCCAGTAGCGCAGAACCTTTCTCTTCCAGTTGCTTCCTCTTATCAAAGCTTTAGTTGAGAACTCTCAACAATGCTGCAGATCAGGCTCCTTCTTTCAGGAATGATCGTATTCCTTCAAATGATGAAATCTTATTTTTCATTTAATTTCCTTTTTCGTTTATTTAATTAATTATCTTAAGGTTTCATTTTCCTTTCTTCATTTCCACCTTAAACATAGAAAAATCCGACAGTTCAACAATCAATAATTTGTTTATCAATTGTGGTTTCCCAAAGATATTATTAATAATTTCCTGAGCCATTAATGAACCAATCGTGATCACTGTTTGAGGAATTACAGCAGGTTCAATCTCATCTTTCTGATCTCCAAATATTTGTTTTAGATTTTGAGTTATTCCATTCTTGATAGTTGTAATTTGACCAAAATCATTTTTGACTCCACCATGAACCAGGAATTGATCATCTCTTAAAGCATCACTCAATATGAATCTGCTTTCATAATTATCCAGGCAATCAGCAATTCCGCAAAAATTACTCTTAATTTCAGTGATATTATTTACACTTTCAATTTTCCTATCTATGGCAATGATCTCAATTTCATTATTTATTCGTGATAGCTTTTTCTGCGCAGTAATTACTTTGGATTTTTCAATATCCTCTTGATCGAATAATATCTGCCGGTTCAGGTTTGTTTCAGTTATTATGTCATGATCGAGTAGAATAAGTTTACCAATACCTGCTCGAACCAGGTTTTCAGCAACTGTGCAGCCCAAACCACCCATTCCTGCAATAAGAATGGACGATTCCATTAAGAGAGCTTGTTTTTCCTCTCCCCAAAATTTGATATTTCTTGAAAATAGATCCATTATCCACCACCTCCGGGCGGGAATATGTCGATCTTATCACCATTACTTACAATCGTATCCATTTTTTCTAAATGGTAGATATTTCTGCCATTCAAAAGAATGATAGTTCCTGAGATAAGTTTTCCAGCTTTAATAAGTTCAGCTAAAAGATCTTTATTGGTTATCTCGGCAACATTTTTCAGGAGATTTAAAATGGAAATATTGTCAGCATTTATCTCAACTTCATTTTGCTTTAAGAACATTCTGAGTAAACTATAAAATTTAATATTAATCATAAAGATGAGGGAATTTATTAGAATAATTATGTCAAATAAAAACGCCCCGTTGCCGGGGCGTTAATAAGTATTTTTGTTACTCTGAAGTAATTATTTAATCAACAGCATCTTTTTAGAAACTTCAGAAGTAGCTGTTTTTAGCTTCACAAAATACATTCCGCTTGCGGTAGAATTGCCCTTATTGTCTTTTCCATTCCAGACAAAGTTTGTATTTTGGACGACTTCATTATTCACAATTGTTTTTACAAGCTGACCTTTAATGTTGAAGATCTTAACTGATACAGGCTGCTGGATATCATTATCGTTAATTGAAAGAGCTATATTGGCAGTTGGATTGAACGGATTAGGATATACAGAGATTGAATTGATAGCAGCTACATTAACTGTGTTATCATCAGAATCTGTTGGTTCCATTTCGAAAGGAGTTGGACCACCATAAGCGCCCATATCGTTTCTTGTTCCATCTATATTGTTGTACATAGTAGCAGGATCACCAGCATTTATACAAAGTGAACCAGCTTGTAAGCTCCAATCAGCAGCAAGCCCGCCATATCCTGTTCCGTCTCCGGCTGTTGGTGCAACAAAAAGCGGATCTTCATCAATATTTCCTTCACCTGTAAATCCACCTGTTACGCAACTATAGGTAATTTCAGGTGTACTCAGCGGAAAATGGATTTCACCATTATCAATGATGATCGAATTAGTAATAATTGGAATTGAATTCAAAAGGAAGAACAGGTATGGAGTTTGAGTACCGGCAATTTCTTTAGTTGATTCATTATTCGCAATTGTATTATTAGTCATGATTGGATTAGAATCATTCGATAAGTAAAATGCACCCCATTGTCCAGTGTTATTCACAATAATATTATTTGTGATTCCAGGAGAAGAGGCATTGCAGCCAATACTTCCAGCGTTGCTTGTGCTTATGTTATTGGCAATAATGTTTTGTGAGATCAGAACATTATCAGATCCTATAATCTCAAATGCTGCAGCAAGTGAAGTACTATTATTATCAAATATCTTACAGCCGATAACATCAACTTTTGAATCACCTTCAATCTTGATAGCCGAAACACTTGCATCGGAAATCTCGCAGTTAGCAATAATATTATCTTCTTGAGTAACAAAGAATCTTATACCGTTCCAGGAAGATTCTGATTTGAAAATAATAGGTTCTCCTCTTGTCGAAGAAGCATCTGCTGCCAGAAGTCCATTCACAGTAAATTGTACATTTCCGGCAAAAATAATCTCAACTCCCTCAGTAATTATTAGTTCATCACCTTCTGCAATAACAATATCTTCGGAAATCATATATGGGCTGAAATCAGGTACCCATACTCCTGAAAGATTTCCACTAACTGAAGAACCATCTGTAACTGTGATATAATCTTCAACAGTGATCTCAGCGAATTCTCCATCAACTTCGATCTTAAGAGTTACATCATACACACCAGGTTCAGTATAGAGATGGAACGGATTCTCTTCTGTGCTGTCAAAAATGCCATCTCCATCAAAATCCCATTCCCAGCTATCAATACCTGTAACAGGAAATGAAGTGTTAGTGAATTGTACTCCCAGGTAGGCAGGTCCAGTTTGCACATTGGTTTCAAACATTGGGACGAGTCCTGCATTTAAGGTAAATTCGATTGTATCACCTACAAAACCAATTTCGGAAATAAAGATCCCGCCTGGTGCACCATATTGCAGGAATCCGGCAGGATTTGTGTTGTCATTAAATTCAGTTCTGCCAACATCAGCCGAAAAATGTGCTTGATTAACGTTACCGTTGTTGGTCATGGTTCCATCGGGACGGAAGAGATAAACTTCATCCGGAGGACCGGAAGCATTCCCATTCAGGGTCGGGTCTATCCTATATATGATCAAGCCGTCTCCAGGGATGCTAGGTTCAAATAACCCGGTTCTGCGACGGTATTCCACCATAAAGAATTCTGTACTAGAATTTGGAGAAGGAATTTTGTAACAACTATAAGGGGAATCAACGACCGGTTCCAATGTATAAGTTCCAGTAGTGTTTATTTCAGGAACTTCATCGAACCAGAGCCCATATTTATATTTCATCCAGGTGGTCATGTGCTGGGGTGGATTTGTATTTGCGCACATCAAATCCCAACTACCGGTGGGAGAGATGCCATTGTTTGTATAATGATAAAGATCGGGTGCGCCCAGAGAGTGGAACATCTCATGACATAAAACTCCTACTCCGCTGCTGTTTAAACTTTGAGACAATTGGAAATTATAAGTCCACACCTGCACACCATGAATGTAAACATCAAGTGAATATAAAACCCACATGTGGGGCCAAAGCAGGTCTGCCCATGCTCCAGTACTACCCTTGATGATGAAACAAACATTGTCCACTAAGCCATCATCATCATTATCCAGATCCAGAGTTGGAGGTATTTGAGCTTCTACAAATTGGATTGCAGCTTGTAAAAGTGCATGTTCCCTTTGAGTACGTTGTTGATCAGTTTGGTAACCGTTCGGATTAGTCACAGCATTATAAACTTCGTAATAATTACGAGGATTTGGACTTTGATACGAAATGATAAGATTGCCGTTTGGTTCGGGATAGAAATGGGAAGTTATATCGAGTTGTTCATTCGATACTTCGTCAAAATATTGATACATCGAGCTTTCATCAACAGCATTGAACAAGTTATTATATTGTGTTAAAGTTTCAGTGAATTCTGTTTGATCGGAAAAACGGATAAATACAACAAGATTGTTCAGATCACCGATCGTGGAAACTCTGCTTCTTCTATCTGCCAGTATTTGATTGAACTCTTCAACTCTTTGTTCAAATCCTTCAGGTTTTGCATTCAACCCTGGTTTTAAACTTGTAGTTGCCGGATCTATTTGACCTGCAGTATAGCTGGTAGAAACCAGTTTCTCACCTATCAGGTCAGCATACACAAAATATCCCGTGTCAGGATCTTGAATTATTGTATATCCGTTTTCATCATGCAGCCAGTTGTGGAATTCATCTCCAGAGGCAAAACAATGCAGTATTTTCCCATCAGGTTGAGTGAGAATCTGTGGTTGATCTATGAGATAAGCACCAAAAAGTCCGGTTAGCATCATTGTGAAGATCAAAACAAGAATCAGTTTTTTTATTATTAACATCTAATACTCCTTTCTAAAAATTTTAACTCATCTTATTAATGCATATCTCATTCCATATACGTAAATAGTTTTAATCTGAGTAAGAAAAAGGGAACTGTAAAAGCAGTTCCCTTTTCAATAAGAAATATTCAATTAACTATTTAATCAACAGCATCTTTTTAGAAACTTCAGAAGTAGCTGTTTTCAGCTTCACAAAATACATTCCGCTGGAAGTTGAGTTACCACTGTTGTCTTTTCCGTTCCACACAAAGTTTGTATTTTGGACAATCTCATTATTCACAATTGTTTTAACTAATTGCCCTTTTATGTTGAAGATCTCTACAGATACAGGCTGCTGAATATCATTCTCATTAATGGAAAGTGCAATGTTAGCTGTCGGGTTGAATGGATTTGGGTAAACAGAGATTGAGTTGATAGCAGCTACATTAACTGTGTTATCATCTGAATCTGTTGGTTCCAATTCGTACGGTGTTGGTCCTCCATAAGCACCCATATCGTTTCTTGTTCCATCTGTATCGTTGTACATTGCATCAGGATCACCGGCATTTATACAAAGTGAACCAGCTTGTAAGCTCCAATCAGCAGCAAGTCCATCATATCCTGTTCCGTCTCCGGCTGTTGGTGCAGCAAAGAGAGGATCTTCATCGATGTTGCCTGTGCCCTCATATCCACCACTTATACAGGTATATGTTACATCTATAGTACCGGAAGCAAAGAAAATCGGATTGCTATCGTTGATAATGCAATTCTTGATGACAGGATCTGAGCTTAAGATAAAGAATGTATAAGCGTTTACACCATTTGCTTCATTGTTGGCAATTGTATTGTTCGTAAACTCTACATCAGAACCGTTTTGAAGAATAATAGCACTGTATGATCCTGAATTGTTAACTATCAGATTATTAGTGATCTCTATTGCTGAATTGATGCATTTGATACCACCTACAGAATTTGTACTGTAATTATTAGCAATTATGTTTTGAGAGATCAGAACATTATCAGATCCAATAACTTCAAATGCTGCTCCAAGTGAAGTACTCGTATTATCAAATATTTTACATCCGATAACATCAACTTTTGAATCACCTTCTACCAAAATAGCGGAAACACTAGCATTGGAGATCTCACAGTTAGCAAGAATATTATCTTCTTGAGTATTAAAGAATCTTATACCGCTCCAGGAAGATTCTGATTTGAAAATAATAGGTTCTCCTCGTGAAGATGATGCATCTGCTGCCAGAAGCCCATTTACTAACAACTGAGTGTCATTTTCTATATTGATCTCAGTTCCCTCAGTAATTATTAGTTCATTACCTTCAGGTATATCAACCTCACCAGTTATAGTGTATGTATTACCGGCAATCCAGTTACCGGAAAGAGATCCCGAGATATTCGAGCCGTCGGTAACCGTGATATAATCTTCATTTGTGAGTGTAGATGTCTCTCCGTCCATAGTTATTGTTAAGGTGACATCATAAGTACCTTGTTCAGTATAAAGAAAATAAGGATCTTCTTCTGTACTGTCGATCTCGCCATCACCATCCAGATCCCATTCCCAGCTTTCGATACCATTTGCTGGTGTGCAAAGGCTTTGAAATTGAACTGCTAGATTCGCAGGTCCACTTGTTACATTTGCCGTCATATTTGCATTAAGTCCAAATGATTCAATTGCTAGATTCAGAGCTGATGTTACACTGGAAAAGTAATTATTATTATAATAACATTCATTGTCTGCACCTATAACTGCAAACAAGGGGATATATCCATTCCCAAATGCACCTGATGCTCCTATCCCTGTGAAATGAGTATGTCCTGCACCCCAGTCAGTTTGTGTAATCATATATACATTACCATCCGGATACTGTTGTTGTTGTTCCCATAAAGCTTGAAATTGCGGCGCCGCCGCAACACAGCTAGGTCAGGAATAACCTCCCCAGAAGAAGACGATTGCTACACCTTGAGCAGTTAGCTCATAAATATCATGTGCCGCTCCCGTATTGTCTGTCCAAGTATAGTTATCTACTATATCACCGACATTATAGACGCCAAACAATGACATTGTCAAAACCAATAAAACCAGTAATAAAATGCTCTTTTTCATTTTTCCCTCCTTTATTTAATTAAGATCATTTTTCTTATTTTCGAAGATTTTATGCTATTTAATTTATAGAAATAAACACCTGAGTTAACGATATTATTGTTATCATCTTTTCCATCCCATATAATACTTCCGTTAGTATTAAGATCGTTAAATGTTCTAATTAATTGTCCTTTTGTATTATAAATGGAAATACTTGCGTTTGCCAATTCCTCAGTAGATAGGTTATAAGAAATTGTTGTACTCGGATTAAACGGATTTGGATAGTTCTGTCCAAGTATGAGAGCTGGAATAAGTTCCTCATCAGCGCTTACATTGTCAGCTGTATCAAATCTGAAATCAAGACTGATCGGTTCTGTAAGGTCTCCGTCATCCAGTGTAATGTTCACACCACAGCCACCAGTACTATTTACTCCCAGTAAAAGATGAATAAGCACAAATTCACCAGCGTTAATATCGATATTAGAAGGCATATTGGGAATGTAACATAATCCTAGTTCATTACAAACGCTAGCTGTCCAATCTGCCGGCACTTCACTGAAAGAACATGTTATAGTATATGTTTCATTTGTTGAACCAACATTTGAGATCGTGATCCAATCTGATTCATAAATATAGGGACCAACTACTGAAAAATCGTCACCGATGATATCCATATCAAATGGAATATCAACTTCCAATTCAGCATGAACTAACCCCATGCTCATCACTAAAAATAATAATAAAATTAACTTTTTCAATTTATATCTCCTTAATTATTAAAACGTTGTTGTTACACTCAGACGGATCCCATCAAATTCTGCCTGATTTTTACAAACACCATTTCGACAAACGATACCGCCTTTTTCTTTACCATAAAATAATCGTAAATCAGTATTATTGAATATTGTTGTTGCAAGTTCTCCACCGATCCAGTATTCACCATCATCTCCATCTTCAGGTGAGTCAGAGTCACCGATCTGGTTTTCAACTGCGACAGATAAAGAATAGTTTCCAATTGCTATATCTGTTTGTAAACGAGGTTCAAAATGCGAATAATTACCGATTATTTTATCTTCTTCTTTATATTGATATTCAGCTTTAATTAGAACAGGACTTTCCTTCACTAGAAAATCAAAAGTAAGAGTAGGAGTGATCTCTTTATACCATCTATTTGTATCTTCTTTGTTAAGTTGTTCCAATGATTCAAATTCAGCTTTGAATGACCAGACTTCAAAATCATGTTTGAATTCGGAATAGAAATTAGCTAGCCTTACCATGAAATTACTGTTCCAACCTTCGGCATAATTTACTATAAATTCATTTTCATAATTAGGAAGAAAACGTATCTCTCCCATTAGCCCTTCTTCATCTTTTCCAGCATCCCAACTATGCTCCAAAATTTGTCCTGAGTGATTAACCATCGGCAGATCGGATATTCTCACATCAAAATTTTCGTAATTTTTATAAGCACCAATAAGTGTGAATTTACCTATATAAGATGCAATGTTGGAATAGATTGCAGATCCTGTTACATCTTCATCATCTTTGCTGGTTGCATATTCAGTGTGTAGATCAAATAGGGAAGAGGAGAAGTTTAGTTTCCCTGCATAAACAGTTCTGTTATTGAATTCATCTTCGTCTGCATTAATAAGTTCTCTATGTAGAACATAGCTGCCACCAACAGTAAGTTTCTCTGTAAAACTTACAGCTGCATCTAAAGCACCTACCTGATCGTATTCATCTTCTAAATTAGGATCGATGCTTTCCATGACTCCGCCAAACAATTGCATTTGCCATCTATCATAAACCGGATTTACATACCCACCGATCAATCTGGAATCCGATTCAAAGTCATCATCATAGAAATTGTGTAAAACAATACCGGAACCGATAACTGCTTCAAAAGTTCCTGCCTGAGCAAACCAATGATCAGATTCATATTGCAGGTAGTATTCATCGAAATAGTATTCATCTTTTTCTGTATTCAACTGATCCTCAATAAATTCATTACTCATATCATCATTGATGAGCATAAATTTGTCAAAATGAGGTTTGTAATAATCAAATTTAAGTCCCAAGCGAAACGGGTTGTATTGTGCTTGAATCTGTAGTTTATTTACAAAATAGTTTCTATTTTCAATGATTCTGTTAACATTAATAAATTCTCTTTCATCCACTCCGGAGAGGTTCAATTCTGAATAGAGTAGATTTGCTGTCAGGCTTAACAAAATAATCAATAAGAAAGTTTTTTTCATTTTCTCACCATATTAGTCTTCCGGTACTTCGATTTCTGGTTCGGATATATCTTCCTTGGGTTCACCGGTCTCCTGTTCTTCCAGCCACTTAACGATCACTTCCTCATAATGTTTTTCATCACCTCGCTGATAACCTGTATGATCATAAATTATTGTTCCATCCTGATCTATGATCAATGTGCGAGGAATATTTGTAATGTTATATTGTTTTTGAACAACTTTTTTGGAATCGAATAATGTGTGGAATGTAAAACGATTCGATTTGACAGTAGAAATGGCCGCGGCTTTTTTTCGAGGTTTATCTACGTTGATTGTCAATACATTAACATTATCATATTTTTCATGTAATTCATTTATTTTAGGTAGTCCGTTTTTACAGGGAACACACCAGGTCGCCCAGAAATCTAATATTACTAGACCTTCTTTTTGAAAATCAGATAATTTAACCTGTTTACCTTCAATGTTTTCTAATTTAAAATCACCGGCTTTTTCAGCAGCAAATATTTGAATTGCCAGAATCATGATCAGTATAGTTATAAAAATATTTTTCATGTTATATCACTCCTTAAATATTTATAGAGAAACTTCGATAACATTATATACAGCACATGTATTTTGATTATACGGTATCTCTAAAGTTTGAACCCAGATCACTAAAGTAAGATCCTCGGGTAAACCGATTGTATTGTCCATATACCATTGCGGAAGTACATCCAGATCTGTTATTTCAAAATCAATGGGATCATCTAAATTTAAAGCTGAAATATCGAAAGTAGTTCTTTTCAGCACAATATTGTAGTGAGGATCTCCATGATTGTTCAGATACTCGTCATTATAATCTTCCATCAAAACAGCAACCAAAGTAAGGTTTTCTGTCGGAATGGAAGGATCAATCTCGATCTGGACAGATCCGGTAAGCAGAGAATCTGTAAGATTAGATTGTACGTTAGAAAGAGATACTAAAAGTTGTTCTTGTAGAAGTGGTGTAATTGCAGCTTCAATTTCTGCTTGAACTTCCTCAACACTTTGAGCAGAATAAACTATATGTGCATTTCCGTTTACAATGCCGAAAGGCAGTGTTCCGTTGTTTGGATAATAACTGAATATATCTGAAAAATCACCGGCAAGCTGATCGCCAATATGATACTCAACGTAAGAGAATCTGCTTCCATATTGCATTCTGAGGTTATGCAATGCTTCTTCAACATTTGGGCAGTTTGGACACCATTGTCCGGTAAAAAGTTCTACAATAACATTTCTCATGTCTGCCTGGTTTCCGTAGAATTGGAAAGAATCTTCAGTTGGCAATAAAACATCTGTAATTATGGAATCCAAGTATGTAAAAGTTGAGAGTTCAGTAGCTATCAATCTCCATTCAATATTGAAATTATCAGTTGTATCAATAATTATTGCTTCAAGATCAAGAGTACCAGGTGTTAAAAGAGAAAGTTCAATATAGAAATTTTCTACATCCAACTTTGTGACACCATTATTATTATAGTCATCATTATAGAAAGACATAATACCAGGGATATTTTCCGGGAATGTGGAAATTGAATCTGCAAAAGTATTAAAAAAATCAATTATATAATTTTCACTGTTTATTTCCGGCTCAAATTTGTGTTCAAATCTATCACAGGCAAAAAGTATCAAAACCACGCTGATTAAGATCAGGAATTTCTTCATTTTCATACCTTCTATTTTTTCGGAACCAAAGTAATATAAGTTGGCAAACCGATTATTTCAAAGTGATTTAAGATCTCTTTTGTAGGTGATACTTTAAGGTTTTCAGCTTTGTATTTGACCAAAATGTAATTTTCGAATTCCTCTATCACTTTTTCATCCTTGAAAGTAGTTGCATCCATAGCTAAACAGTTTTTACACCAGGTTGCCCAAAAATCTATGAAAACCGGTTTATCCTCTTCTTTTGCTAATTTTAAACCTTCAATTATAGAGTGCTTCCATGGAAGTTCAGAAGTTTCATGCGATTCCGCAATATATTCTACAGTTCTGTTACTCTTGAAAATTTTGATTCCTGTGAAAAAATAGAATATCGCAATAATCAGGATAATAATCCCGAATATGATCTTTACCCATTTCATCCAGTTGCCAGGTTTAGGAAGGAAGGAAAGACCAGCTCCAGCAAAAGGCCAGGGAATTGCCATTCCAACACCTAATAAAAATGGTAATAGCAATCCAGCAGGATTACCAGCAGTATATAGTGAAGTTGAATACAAAATTACTGAGATCAAAACAGGAGCTACACACGCTCCAGCCAAAACAGCAGCAATGATTCCCAGAATAAATACAGTTATAAATTTACTTCTGCTTTTACTTCCGACTTTATTACTTTGAAATTTGGAGAAATCTATAGGAATGATATCGAACATAGCTAAAGCTAATGCAATAAAAATAGCGGCAATAATAATATTGAACCAGGGAGATGAGTTTATTGTGCCGAACTGAGAACCGGTGAGAACCACAATTACACCCAACAACCCATAAGCTAATGCCATTCCCAGACCATAAATTCCACCGATCAAAAATCCTTTAGCTTTTGATTCTGATTGTGTACCGGCTCCTAAAACAGCAATTGTAATCGGTATCATAGGAAGGACACAGGGAGTGAGATTTAAGGCAATTCCCCCGAGTAAGATAAGGATGATAATAAGCCAGATACTCATATTTGCAAATTTATTTGTACTTAATGAACCAGGTTCTTTTGCTTTTTCCAGGAATGTAACGAAATCTTCACTGTTTTGATATCCAGCTTCTTTTCCAGTGATCTCAAAGTCTTCTAATAAAACGATCAGACCTTCTATATCATCTACGCTTTTAATTTCTTTATGTGCGTCTTCGGTTCTTTCTTCTTCCTTTACTTCTATGCCAGATGATAAAGTTAAACTGAATTCAACTTCTTCTGGCATAAAACATGTCCCGCCTTCATCACACAATTGATATCCAGCATAAACTTTTAAAAAAGAATTCCCATTATAATTATCTGAAATAGTAAACTGCTTAGTTAATGAAAACTTCCCATGATATTTAGTATAACCATCTTCGGATTTTTCACCATCCGGATAGATAGTTGGCTCGAAAGTAATTCCATGAACTTCATCCACATCGATGAATAACATGTCTTTTAATAAAGTCTGATAAAAACCTTTTGGTATTATGTATGTTACCTTTATTTGATTCTCTTCGATCTTTGCTGAAACTACATGTTGTGGGTCAGGTAATTGTGCAAAAAGAGAAGTAAATAGTATCAGCATTGCAAAAGTGATCCACAAAATTTTCCTCATTAATCCTCCGAATATATTATTATTATTATTTTACACTATCAAATAATGCAATTTGCATTCCTAAAGTTTAATATTTTCCTTCTTTAGAAACTCTCTAACTGTGAGTGCTTCACCCCAATATTTGTAGAATGTAGTAATGAGTGTTTCAGCTAGGTCTGAATGCTCAATAACCATATATGTAAGGTTTTGTTCAGGATTTACCTGGTTGATCATGGAGAACATAACAGTGTGGTTATCAAACACATGCAATTTTATTGGAAGGTGATATGCCACTTTTATCTCTTCACCCTGATCTTCAAAATTTTTCATTCTTCTGGCAAATAGTTCAATACCATCTTTCTCTATTTCAAAGATCGATTTGTATACGACACCTGTTTTCATGCTTTCTTCTTGTTCCTCATGAATATTAAGGTCATATGACATTGCATAAGGAGATTTGCAGAAAGAGAGCACAACTTTTTTAGATTCAAGTTCAAGTGTGTGATGTTTTTTTATAATACTTGAAGGTGTACCATAAACTTCGATGAATTTGAGTGGAGAAGAGTTGTCGGTATTAGAATTATAAATTGGAGAGAGAAGCTCGGGTAGAGAGTTAAGGGTTTTTAATTTTTCATTTTGTTCGTTAATGAGTTTTTCAAAAGCAATTTCCGGAGTTTCAGCTTGGAATCTTCTGACTTTCCCCAGTTTTTCTATACACAATCCTTTATTTATTAAACTTGCAAGAACGGAATAGATCCGGGATCTGTTTACGGTGCAACATTGTGAAATCTCAGTTGCTGTGAATGTATGTTTTCGCAAAAGGCAACTATATACTTTTGCCTCATTCTCTGTAAGTCCGACTTCCATTAATTCAGTTAAATACTTATTCATTTTTTCTCCATGAAAAATCATTGTTGCAACACATGAGGCAACAAAGCAAATTGATGTGAATTGTCAAATAATTAATAACAAAAAACACCCCGATCTCTCAGGGCGTTTTATCGCAATGTTGAACGTTGTGACTATGTAGCGATAGTAACATCGCTACACTATTTCATTAAAAAGATAAGTTGCCTGACCACTTGCAAGTGGTCAGGCTCAATTCTCTTATTTCATTAAGATCATTTTCTTGGTTGCAGTGTAGTTGCCGGATTTCATTTTATAGAAGTAAACACCACTGGATACAGATTTGTTTGAATTGTCTGTACCATTCCAGATTGTTGTATAATTACCTGTTTCTTTTACCTCGTTAACAAGTGTGGTTACGAGTTGTCCTTTTATATTGTAAACTTCAAGAGTAACATCTCCAGCTTCTTTAACTGAATAAGAAATATTTGTAACTGGATTGAATGGATTTGGGTAGTTGCTTTGAAGTTCTGTTATAAGAACTGGAAGATCATTAGTCCCTGTAATTGCTGTCAATTGGAAATCAAGGTAAGTAAGTTCATCTGTAATCACTTCATCGTCTATAGTAGTTACTTCGTAACCCTCAGCTTCACAGGTGAATGTGTAATCACCACTAAGAATTTCAAATGAGAATTGACCCAGATCATCTGCCATAGTAGCAATATTACTTACAGAAATAACTGCTTCTGGAATTGGATTGCCATCAGCATCTGAAACAATACCGGCGACTTGACCGATTTCATCTGTATCGGACATAAAGTTTACAACACCATCAGTAACCTGATGTCCACCGTCACCATAGCTATCTAACATGTAAATGATCCATTCACCATCCATTGCTTCACCATTAAATTCTGTAGCGTTGATCTCTAATTGTACAGGATCTGTGCCAGAAGGATTATAAAGTAAAACATCGGTTCCGTTTGGAGATGTAGCACGGAAACTTCCTTCACTAACATAATCAACACTTTCCCACATTACTGAGAAATAAACATTTGCAATTTCATCCGTTTCAGTAACATCTATTGATGTCCAGCCAAGATCGATATATGAGTTTGAATAAGGATTTGGATTGTTGGGAGATAATCCTTGAATCGGACTATCTTCCAGAAGATATTCGTAACTCAATAGATTAGGATTCAAAGCAGTAATTACAAATACATCATCCACAGTTTCATCTGTTCCATCATCTCCAGTTACAGTGATCTCAGTAGAACCAAGTTCAGATCCAACAATTACAGTGATAACATTATCAACAAGCTCTACATTTGCAATATTAGGATTGCTGTTGCCAGTTATTGATACAGAAGAAATTGGGTTCCCGGTTGGAGTGCCAAACTCGTTGGTAATATCAATATGATCGAATCCCCAGAAATTGATCTGTCTATCGGCGACAGGGAATGCTAAACCTATATGATTGAATGATTCAATTGCATTAGGAACCATGTTTTGAGCTGGCAGATAATCATTATCACCATACATGAAATTGTTATATGCTCCAAATACTCCAAAGAAAGGGACATACCCATTGCCAAAATCAGAGTAATAACCATAAACTTCTGTTGCGTATGGCATATAAACACCATTAACAGACCAATCAAAAGTTGCAATGTAATATACTTCATCAGGATTTTGTGTGTTCCACCAAGCTTCCATAAACGGCGCCGCCGCTGTACACCCAGGTCACCAGCTTTCTCCCCAGAAAATTACAATTGCTTTTCCTGCTTCAGTTAGTTCATGGATTGAATGATATTCTCCATTACTGTCTGTCCATGAATAATCGTCAGTGATAGGCTCACCAACATTCCATACTGCAAATACAGATATAGTAAGCAGTAGTAAGGCAAAAACTAATAGTTTCTTTTTCATACTTCTCTCCTTTTCCCTAGTAATTTATTTTAATTACTTACTCAAGGCGCAATTATTTGTTGCACCTTACAGGACAACAGAATATAATAAGTTATTTTGTCAAATATTTTATGAATTTTGTTCTTAATCTTATTTTTGTTTTAAAAGAAATAAATTACCACATTTAAATCCATCTGCAGCACTACTCATTATCCCCCCTGCATAACCGGAACCTTCACCAATTGGAAAGAGATTAGTGAATCCATTTGCCTGGAAAGTATCACGTTTTCTGAGCAAACGTACGGGAGATGATGTTCTTGTTTCGGGTGCTAATAATAAACCATTATCAATAAATCCAGGAATTTTGTTATTGAATTTGTTTAACCCGGATTTTAATGATTCTGTAATATTCTGCGGGAAAACTTCATTTAGATCTTCTTGATATGTTCCATGCAGAAAACTTGTTTGATTTTGAGTTGAAGAAATTGAATTCTTCATGAAATCATCAGCATTTTGAGTTGGAGCAAAATAAGGTTTGGAATGGTTGAAACATTTTTTTTCAATCTGTTGTTGGAACTTCATTCCGGCGAGAATATCATCACCGAAATCAATTTTGTTAACTGTTGTCACAATAGCACTATTTGCTAATTTATTGCTTCTATCCTTAAAACTCATACCATTAAGTACAAGGCTGTTCTGTTCTGAAGATCCGGCTACAATAAACCCACCCGGACACATACAGAAACTATAAATTCCTTTATCTTTATACTTAGCCGTAAGGCGATAATTTGCCGGACCTGTAAGCGGAAAGTTAGTTTTCTCACCATAGAAAGCACTATTAATGAATTCTTGTGAATGCTCAATTCGAAAACCTACAGCAAAAGATTTATTTTCCATGGCAGTTT
Organism: Candidatus Cloacimonadota bacterium; assembly: GCA_027858325.1. Classification (GTDB taxonomy): domain Bacteria; phylum Cloacimonadota; class Cloacimonadia; order Cloacimonadales; family TCS61; genus Tenebribacter. The sequence continues at coordinate 1,668 of JAQICU010000309.1, read as the reverse complement.
TATCTTTTAGCATTGTGAAAGTATCACGTGCTGAATTTCCAATAGCCAGAATCAGGATTTCGGGGGAGTATTTTTCATTGTTAATAACTACTTCAGTGATATTATTATTTTCAATTATGATATTTTCCAGCTTACTGTTCCAAAAGAATTTACATCCATTTTCAGTAAGGAAATTCCTCAAATTAATTATGATCTTTCTCAGTCCATCCGTTCCTAAATGGGGAAGGGCATCATATCTTATTGATTCATCAGCACCAAATTTAATTAGATATTCCACAATTTGATTCGTATAAAAATCTCTGCTTCTGGAAGTAAGTTTACCATCGGAGAATGTACCTGCACCACCTTCACCGAATTGAACATTGCTGTTCTCATCCAGAACTCCTTTTTGCCAGAATTTCTCAACTTTTATTGCTCTAAGATCTATTGTCTCTCCCCGGTCAAAGATGTAAGGTTGAAATCCTTTTTCAACGAGTGAGAGTGCAGCGAAAAGCCCAGCAGGACCGGCTCCAATAATAAATGGATGAGGATCAGTTAATTTGATTGAACTTTTGATGTAAGGTTCCGGTTCAATATATTCCAGAACTTCATTATTAAGTTTAATATTGAAATCTATATCAGCAATAATAGTGAAATTGTATTTGAGGTAATTTTTCTTGCGTGCATCGATTGAGCGGCGGATCATTTTGATATTGCTAATGTGTTTTGATGAAATCTTTAGTTTATTGGAGATAGCTTTTTGAAGATCGATCTCTTTTGCAATTGGTACTAATATGTTTCTAATTAAATACAAATTTCCTCCCAACATAGTTTCGACTCGTAAGGTACGACGAGTCGAGGCAATCTGAAACCTTTATCTCGAGTCGATGTTACTCTGTTCCTTTCGACTCGAAAATATGTGACTCGTAAGGTACGATGAGCCGAGGCAATCTGAAACTTTTACCTCGAGTCGATGTTACTCTGTTCCTTTCGACTCGAAATAATTTAAACTTCCTGACTTAAATATTTGTCAAGCAAATCAAAAAATAACCAGATTAGATAAAATTTGGTTTTATATAAATAAATATTATAATATAAAATATACAAATCAAATCTCATAGGAGGTAATATGGGTTTTAAACGTATAAAATGTCCTGTTTGTGGACAGAAAGTTTCTTTTTTCTGGAATTATTTAAGTACGCCTTTTAAAACTTATACTTGTTCAGACTGTAAAACTATAATCAAATGGCATCCAATTATAATGCTTTACAATCTAATTTTCGGGATTATATTTCTTTCAATATTTTTCATTCTTAAGAATTATATAACATCTCCATTTATTGCAATCATTATTGCGTTCATTCCACCCTATGTAATTTTCTTGCTTATACCGAAGAAAGTTACGATAATCGATAAAGGCGGGGAAGAGAAGAAAGGTTAGATTTCAGATTTGCGATATACGATTGGAGATTTGAGAATAAGAAGAGAACCAATTTTCCTAAGGCTAAAAAACATTGAAATAACTTTAATAACAATGGTGGCAGGACCCAGACTTGAACTGGGGACACAAGGCTTTTCAGGCCTCTGCTCTACCAACTGAGCTATCCCGCCACGCAAAATGGACTCAACAAAATATCGGGTTTTTGTGTCAAATAAAAATTTCTATAATAAATTACAAATTAATGTGAA
>JAQICU010000294.1 GCA_027858325.1 Candidatus Cloacimonadota bacterium | reverse complement strand
CAGGAGAACATTCTGTAATCTGGGAAGGTAAAGATGATAATGGAAAACAGGTCAGTTCCGGTGTGTACTTGTACAAACTCGAAACTGCAGATAAGATAATTTCGAAGAAAATGTTGTTGCTGAAGTAATCGGAAAAATATTCATCTTAGCCCCTCTCTTGAAATGAAGAGAGGGGTTGGGGTGAGTTTGAGGAAATCATGAAACAAAAACTTATTCTTTTTTTTGTACTTGTTTGTTTGAGTTCGCTGCTAATCGCCACTACCTGGCACATCAAACTCGATGGCACAGGTGACTTCACCACTATCCAGGCAGGTATCAATGCTTCCGTAGATTCCGATACTGTGCTTGTATATCCTGGAACCTATTACGAAAATATTATCTATAATGGCAAAAACATAACGGTTGCCAGCCTCGAGCTAACAACAGGCGATCCATCATATATCCCATTAACTGTAATAAATGGTCAACAGCAAGAAAGTTGTGTAAGAGTATGGGATCAAGAAACAACAGCAAAACTACAAGGTTTAACACTTACTAACGGTTGGGGTAGTCAAGCTTGGAATAAGGCTGGTGGAGGAATTTATGTTAAAGGCGAATATCAAAGCCCAACTTATTTTTCTATTAAGAATTGCCGGATTACAGAAAATTATTCCGAAACTGGTGGTGGAATCTATTCTTTCAGGGGTAATATAACATTATCTGGAGTATCTATTCACAATAATTATGCTTATTTAAATGGGGGAGGTATTCATGTAAATGATACTGTCCTGAATTTTGATGCAAATAACAGGTGTAGCATTTATGACAATCTGGCTGCTACAGGAGTGGAATTGTATTCCTTCAGATGTCAGACTAACCATGTTATTGTCGATACATTTACGGTGATTGAACCAACTCGGTACTTTGCTAATCAATATGAACTCATTTCCTGCCCCAATCCACCATTTTCCTTTGATATTTTGCATTATACTTTGGAACCGGTAAATCACGATGTCTATGTGTCTCCAGATGGAGATGATGCAAATTCCAGTTTATCACCCGATGAACCTATGACAACGATTGTATTAGCTATTCGCAAGATTGCATCTGACAATCTGAATCCTAAAACCGTTCACTTAGCTGCAGGAGTGTATAGCAAAAGCGCAAACGATCAATTCTTTGCTTTTGGCGGAAAAGATTATGTAAAGATAATTGGAGAAAGTAAAACAACTACGATCATTGATGGTGAAAATAATCAGTATTGTTTATTTAATATGGGTTGTTCAGATAATTCAGTTCTAAAAAATATGACTTTCCAGAATATTACTTCTGAATATTGTACGTTGTATATGCACGATTCTAATGATACATTAATTGAAAATATTATAATTCAGAACCATTCAGGAACTGATGGTTCTGCTTTTGGTGCCAGTCCTACAGAGAGCATGCATTTTAAGAATGTTGTCATTCGTGATTGTTTAACCGACCAGTTCGTTACTGCTGCATTTTTTTATGAGTTAGACCATCTTGAAATGGATAATTGTGAAATTTCTAATAATACCTGCTCTGGCTCAGGACCAGATCCTCAATTTTGTGCTGGATTGCAAGCTTCTACATATGCAGAGGGAGATATAATAATTAAAAATTCTAAATTTACAAATAATCTATTAGATTCAAGCGACACTTCAAATGCTGTTGCTCTTGTACTTTCAACACTGAATGGTGAAAGCGGAGATTTCACAATTACGAATTGTTTGTTCTCAAACAATCAATGTGCTGGAACTGCTAGCAAAATTGTAGCCTTGGATGGTTCCGGTAACTTAACCATTAACAATACAACATTTGTGGATAATACAGGAAATTATACGCTAATGATTTTAAGAAATCCAATAGAATTCCATAATAATATTATGAGGAATAATTGTAATTATGAGATTTTTCTGCCGGATAATTCTCCATGGGGAAACACATCTACACTTAACATTTCACATTGTAGCATCCAAGGTGGTGAAACTGCAATTTATAACCAAAATAATGCTAATATAGTAAATTGGGGTGAAGGCAACATCGACGTAGATCCACTATTTCTCTTAACAGGTGATAATCCATATCAACTCACTGTGTTTTCTCCCTGCATAGATACCGGTACAACGGATACAACAGGTTTATTCCTGCTGCCCTGGGATCTTTTGTATAATCACCGTGTTTGGGATGGAGATGGAGACGGAATCGCAATCATTGATATGGGTTGTTATGAGTTTGGTGCAGAGCCGTATGTAGGAATAATCAATGACCAATTACAAGTAATTGATTATCAATTGGTTAACTTCCCCAATCCCTTTAATCCCGAAACTAAGATAGTTTTCGATCTACCTGAATCCGGACAGATAAAATTGGAGATTTACAACATTAAAGGTCAGAAGGTTAAAACATTATTAGATTGCTATATGAATCCCGGCAGAAGCGAAATGATCTGGAACAGCAAAGATGATCATGGTAAAAGAGTTTCTTCAGGAGTCTATTTCTACCGTCTGCAAACACCAACAAAAATTCTTACAAAGAAAATGCTACTTCTTCGCTAAAGCTATGAAGCACACGTGTTTTGAATTGACGGACATTTAATTTCGTCATCCTGACGAACCTTCCACCCCAAGCTATTCAGCGGGTCAGGCGTTGCTCTCCACAGGAAGGATCGGCAAATAGAAATATTGTATCAAATTATTAACTACTCTTCGTTAAGAGTAACAGCAAGCCCCATGGAATCCTGTGAAACAGGTATGCGAAGCACAATTCCACAAGGGCAAGTAGACTCCTCAGAGTGACGTGCATGTTTTTATTCACCTTGAAATGGGAATCTGAGATCCCCAGTCAAGCTGAGGATGACGAAGCATTTGTCATTTCGACTAAGCGAAGCGCATGGAGAAATCTCCTCA
>JAQICU010000293.1 GCA_027858325.1 Candidatus Cloacimonadota bacterium | reverse complement strand
TTTGCGAGTCCCCGTGGATGCATTGTTAAACATTGTTCCGCTTCGATACGGTTGCGAGTTTTTTACAGGGGCACGCCGCCGTTAAACAACATGGAGCGAAGCGGAATGTTGTTTAACGTCCCGCGTGTGCTGTGAAACTTAACTGTCGGATAAGGAAGAAGGATTACTCCTTCTTCCTCTCCTCAGAACCGTACGTGCGATTTTCACCGCATACGGCTCAAGCCTCTCAAATATTATCCATTGCATTAGATAATACGGCATTGCAAATTCGCTTCACCTGCTTTACCTTCACAATACTTACTGCAATAATCTTACTATTTCACAATAGTTCCAGACGCATATTTTGTAATCAATACAAAACTCTATTTGCTTTCTGAATTATAAGCTTCCATACAGTTTCTCATAAAGAGAGACCTCGTAGAAGTCTGCTCGTTTTCACGTAAGATAATGTTTCAATCTCAATCCTTCCCATTACAGAAAGGCATTCGCTTTTTCTACATTCCTATATCCGCACTCCCTTCGGCATTCCTCACGGTTTGCTTTCTCCTGACATCAGAGAGAAATACGGACTTACCAAGTTCTGCATAAATAACATAATAGATAACTTAGGTTTGGACTATCCACCGGAAGAACTACGTTCACGTGTATTCCCGTGTCATGAATACAACCTGTCCTCACACCTTTTTGTTACAGATTATAAGCAGTTTAAGCTGTTAAAACATAACGACGTTTATCATCCATTCACTTATGTTAACCATATTATCCAAGCCTTGTTGCTGTCCGCCTTTCTGCTGGCAGATTCAGTTTAATCTCACGATTAATCCTCAACAGCAATCGTTGTCTCGAGAGCTTTGCACCGAGGAATTACTTCCAACGCACATTCCGGTAGGCTACTGACCGTGAAAGATCAGGTGGAATCAATGCAAACCTTTGCATCGTCCCACATTTATTTATGCAACTTCTTGTCGCACGACACGTTTGTTACAAGCAACTATCTTATTGAAAGAAAGGAGATCTTCAGACATTACTTCAACAATACACATTTACTTACAGCCTTTTCTTTTTCATTCACTTTAAGTTTAATAAAATATTGTCCGCTGGAAATTTTCTTTTTGTTATCATCTTTACCTCGCCAGATAATCTCAAAATGACCTTTAGCTGAATAAGCATCGATCAAGGTTTTAACTTTCTGGCCTTTGATGTTAAAAACTGCGAGTTCTATGTTGCCAGATTCAGCAAGATCTAGTTTAATCGTGGTTGAGGGATTAAAAGGGTTAGGATAATTTGAGATTTTTGTTTGTGTAATCGGTTTGATAATATCTTCCAGGATTGAAACAGAATCTTGATATTCATAAGCACCAATATCAATTATTGCTATACCATCTCCGTCTCCGTCTACCACTCTTTCGTTAAACAATAAATCCCAAGGTGGAATGAATAAACCTGTTGTATCTGGAGTGCCAGCATCGATGCAGGGAGACAACCCCGTGAGTTGATACGGATTATCACCCGTTAAGAGAAATAATGGATCAGAATCGATGTTACCTTCACCCCAATTTACTATATTTGCATTATTTTGATTATAGATAGCACTTTGCCCACCTTGGATGTTACAATGTGAGATGTTTAATTCTGCTATATACCCACTTGGTGAATTATCTGGAAGAAAGATTTCATAATTACAATTATTTCTCATAATATTATTATGGAATTCAATTGGATTCCTTAAAATCGTTAGCGTATAATTTCCTGTATTATCCACAAATGTTGTATTGTTAATGGTTACGTTACCGGAACCATCCAAAATAACTATTTTATCTGCTATTCCATCACATTGATTATTTGCGAACAAACAATTTGTAATAGTAAAATCTCCGCTTTCACCACTCAATGTGCCAAGATCTAAAGCAACAGCATTTGAAGAACCTCCGGCATCTAATAAATTATTAATGAATTTAGTGTTTTTAATGACAACTTCACCTTCAGCATAAGTTGATGTTTTAATTCCGGCACAAAATTGAGGATCTGGTCCTGAACCAGAGCATATATTATTAGAAATTACACAATTATTCATTTCAAGATGGTCTAATTCATAAAAATATGCTGCCGTAACGAATTGGTCGGTTAAACAATCACGAATGACAACATTCTTAAAAAACATACTTTCAGTTGGACTGGCACCAAAAGCAGCACAGCCGTCCGATCCAGTAAAATTCTTTATAATAATATTTTCGAATAACGTATAATTAGAATCAAACATGTTCATTATATTTGGCCCATCGATAACATTTTGGAATGTTATATTTTTTAATTCAGAATAATCAGAACCTCCCATATAAAACAAAGAAAATGGTTCATCTTCTCCATCAATGATCGTAGTATTTTGACTTTCTCCAATTATCTTTACATAATCTTTTCCACCAAAGGCAAAGAATTGATCGTTTGAGCTTTTGCTGTAAACTCCTGCTGCTAAGTGAACGGTTTTGGGATTCTGACTGTCAGATGATATCTTTCGAATAGCAAGAACTATCGTTTTCAAGGGTTCGTCGGATGATAAACCGGAGTTTGCATCACTGCCAAATGGTGATACATATAAATCTTGATTTACAGGATCTAATGTATGGTTCAAGATATCAAAGGAATACGGAGGATTGGGACAGGAAATAAGTTCATATTGGTTAGCGAAATATCGAGTTGGTTCAATTACCGTAAATGTGTCGACAATAACATGATTAGTTTGACATCTGAAGGAATATAATTCCAATCCTGTAGCAGACAGATTGTCATAGATATTGCACCTGTTATTTGCATCAAAATTCAGGACAGTATCATTAACGTGAATACCACCTCCATTTATATAAGCATAATTATCGTGAATAGAGACACCAGACAAAGTTATGTTACCCCTAAAAGAATAAATCCCTCCGCCAGTTTCGGAGTAATTTTCTGTAATCCGGCAATTCATAATTGAAAAATATGTTGGACTTTGATATTCACCAATAACATAAACACCACCACCTGAACTATGATAAGCCTGGCTTCCCCATCCGTTAGTAAGTGTAAATCCCTGTATTTTTGCGGTTGATTCCTGATCCATTACTCTAACGCAGCTTTCCTGTTGTTGACCATCAATAATTGTCTGCGAAATGTATTGGGGATTACCGGTAGTAAGTTCGAGACTGGCAAGGGTGATATTTTTGCCATTGTAAATGATATTCTCATAATATGTTCCTGGATAGACAAGAACTGTATCTGCATCTACGGAAGCATTAATTCCTTCCTGGATGGTGGTGAAATCACCGGTGCCGTCTTGTTTGATGTGCCAGGTGGTTGAGAATAACAACGAACAAATGCTAAAAAAGACGAACAAAATAATAAGTCTTGGTTTCATAATTTCCTCCAACTCACCCCCAGTCTCCACCAAGGTTACGCCCTGGCAGGCAACCCCTCTCTTTATTTCAAGAGAGGGGCTAAGGATGCATGTAACCGTTGCGAAGGTTCAAAACCGTTCGCAAGGTTTATTGATTATTTCAACAACAACATTTTCTTCGAAATTATCTTATCTGCAGTTTCGAGTTTGTACAAGTACACACCGGAACTGACCTGTTTTCCATTATCATCTTTACCTTCCCAGATTACAGAATGTTCTCCTG
>JAQICU010000279.1 GCA_027858325.1 Candidatus Cloacimonadota bacterium | reverse complement strand
CACTTAGTACATGAAATTTTATATCGATTTCTTTAAAAAAATTAATTAAAGTTGTTGATATACACATTTCAATGTTGTACATTAATGAAACTGCATCTAGAATTAAAATTTTACTCATTAAGAAACTTTTTCAATTTGATCATTAATTTCATTAAATAATTTGGAAATTGTCCTGATATCCGAATACAAATATTTTGCAGCTCTTGCTAAAGATATTTTTTCTAATTTCCAATTATAAAAAACCCCCACAACATATAGATATGGAAGATCTGACCATTTCCATTCAAGAAGGTAGTTTTCATCATAATCTGTTACTGGTCGATATGATTTCCAATTATATTGTACTAACCCTTTTCGATTTAAATCTCTAAACATGCATTCAGGTGATACATTAAACTTTCCAGCTAATTCCGTTATATATTCTTTTTTCAAATTATGAAGTTCGTCTATCTTGAATCCCTCTGATAATATTTCGGAAGGAATTAGAAATTCTTCAGCAAATTTGTTTGCTTCTTTTTCAATTTTGTTACGAGAAGATAGGCGTGAAATAAGATATAAAGTCTGTTTTATGTGATAAATTATATGACAAACTTCATGAGCTAGAGAAAATAATTTTCTCTCCTCGGTATGCCCCTTGTTAATAAAAATTATGAAATGATTTTCCAAATTAAACGTAATTCCAGATATTTTCCTAGTTTTTAATGGTATCTCAATAATCTGAATATTCCATTTTGTTCTTAATGCTGTTTTAAAATTTTCGTAATTTATAGAATCATTCAGATCTAAATTGCGCTTAATCTCTCCAACTTGAAGATGATGAAAATTCGGATATCTAAGTCCTTGATATTCCGTGTTAATTGAAACATTTTTCATTAACTCAATATAATCTTCTGCAATTTGCTTCAAAACAACAAATTCTTGTGCTTCTGATTTTGATTGTTTCCCCGAACCCCGAGCAGCAATTTGAAATTTATTTTCTTGTTCTGTAACAAGTTTCTCCAAAGATATTCCAAAAATTTCAGAAATCTTCAACAGAATTTTCAAAGTAGGTTGCCTTTCACCTTTTTCATATCTAGTTATTAAGGAAACATCGCAAGGTATCAACTTAGCTAATTCAGTTTTTTTGTATTTTGCTGACTCTCTGTAATATTGAATATTTTTCCCAATTACATTATCCATTTTACCTCCATGCTAATTCCACTTTAGACTATATTGTCAATTATTCGTGGAATTCATGAGATAACATAATTTTATTTGACTATTTGTCAAATTATATTTCGCCCAGCCCATAATCCGCCTGCAATATTTATATCCGATTTTGTGATTATATAAACCGGAAATTGAATAAGAAGCTGCTGACGAATTAGACAATTATGCAATTCTTCCATCAGACTACTTTGATGAATAAATTTTGCATTATTTATGGTGGAAGCTCCACAAAGATAAATTCCACCGTAAGGCTGAATCATCAATGCCATTGCCTGAGTTATTCTACCCACACATCTATAAAAAATATCAAGGGCTTCGATTGCATATTTATCAATTCCACTCATAGTGGAATTAGCAATTTCAGAAGCATCTTTCTCTTTTTGCTCGATTCTATCTAATTTCAATAATGCTTCATAAGTTTCAAACAATCCGTTTCCGGAAACGAAATCTTCATAATTCAAGAAACTTCTTTCTGGTTTATCAGAAAGCATGATCTCAATTATTTCTGCATGTCTATCATCCATAGCTAGAATTTGAATATGTTGGATCTCTGAAGATAGAACATTTTTTACCTTCTCACCGGAATGTGTAATAAACTCGATAATACTAGCAGTTCCAAACCCGGTTCCCGGTGCTATAACAAGTTTGTTATTAACTCGATTCTTAGCAGGAAATTCTGGTTTATACAGAATTTCACATTGGTTAGAATTCATTTCATCTTTATCTTCCATATCCAGTATGCCATATCCTGCCAGTTCCATATCATTAACCATGGTCGTATTATTTTCCGGTAATCCCCACTCGATCAGATCTTCCAAAATTACAGTTGGAGTGTTTTTCCAATTTGTGATCTTTACTTTACGATGATCAATAACCGCTCCAGCAAAACCGATAACACAATGAGTTGGTTTAATGTCAGACACAATATCATTTAGCGAAGATGTAATGAAACTTCTTAATTCTTCTTTAGAATTGATCTTCCTCATATATTCTAGAGAAGCGAAAACAATCTTTCCGTTCTCGATATTTTCTGCTCGAAGGCGCGTATGTGTCCCTCCTACATCTATAGATATATTAAAATTTTTCATAATTTGCTAAATGCACTGATCAATTTTGTGAGTCAATAAAAAAGTAATTTTTCGTTATTAGATCACAAAATCCATTGATATATATTTTTATATCTAGAAAATTCAGGTTTGCATAAAGTTAATAAAATAATTTTTCTAAAGTAGAAATACTTTAATTATAAATTTGTCGTTTCTATTACTATCTAACTTATAATTTGATTATTGAACTTGACAAATCATCGGGTAAATTCCATCTAAGAAAATATTAGTAAATAATAAAATTAATTATAAGGAGTAATTATGAAAAAGCTATTTTTATTTATTGTAGCAGTGATGTGTTTTACATCAATTTTTGCAGATACAACAATGCCATTTAACGAGGAA
>JAQICU010000058.1 GCA_027858325.1 Candidatus Cloacimonadota bacterium | reverse complement strand
GCAATGAACCCGGTGGAATATAGGGAGGTACAAATACTAAATTTTATTTTAATTATTTTTTTGTTGCAATCACTAAGTCATTTCCGGCAATATCAGCCCAATCATATAATTGATAAGTTTGATTATCCGACATTGCTACAAATAAACCATTTGGAAATTTATCACCCAATGCAACGCTGGTAACTTCTGAGCCATCACTTTGGTTTGTAGAAACATCTACAATTTTTAATAATTTATGTAGATGTGGGCGAGCTGGCACGTTATCTTCAGGGTCTTCAATATCTATTTCTGCCAACGTGCCTTCTCTTGGATAAATTCTAAATCTATTTGCACTTTGATCGGAAACTAAAATATATCCGGTTTTGTCGTCGATACAATAAATAGAAATTCCTTCATTGTCTTCAATGTAATCCAGTGTAGAAATAATTCCTAATTCTTCATTGGCATTTTCAACATCAGGATCTGCATGATATTTTCTAACTCCGTATTGCTCATCCGAATAATAAACGTAACCGAGTTGGTCATCTACCGCAATAGATTCAATTTCTTTTAATCCACTATAGTTGCCAAATTTACGAACCAAAGTTGCTTTTACATTTCCAGTGCCATCATCCTCAATTATATATTGCCATAAATAGTTTTCTAATGGTCCTTCTTTTCTCCCTACTATTGCAAATATTGCGTCATCTGAAACACGCTTGTATAATGAAACCCCCATAGGAGCTCGTAATTCTTCGCCAACAAAAACTTCAATTCCACCGTTATCAATTGGTTTCATTTCAGGAAGACTATAAATGCGAATTTTATTTGTTTCTCTTTCTGTTGTAACTGCTATATCAGTTAGTTGACCAGTGAGCATAAGCCCATATTCTATATCAACATTATTAGGTCGTTTTAGATTTCGGATAGTTTTTTCTTCAATAATCTCTCCATCTAAATTGTATACATAAATTGCCCCTTCGGTATCCTTATCAGTTCCAATTATTAAACTTTTTGCCGGATCAACTGGATTAATCCATATTGCCGGATCGTCACTATCGTGTATTACTTTTTGAGTTACTACTTTTGGTTTAATAACTTTGCAAGAATTATCAACTGCACAACCTATTATTGCTGATAAAACAATACCTGTGAAAACGATGCTTGTAACAAGTTGTTTAATTAAAATTTTGTGGTTCATAAGTCTACTCCGTTAGTTATGTATAAATTTAATTTCAAATACTAAAAGTTTCTAAAATCATAAAAAACGCATGATTCTTTTTGTATATACAAATATACAAAACAAGAAATTACTCTGCAAGAAAAACCGATACTTTAATAACATTTCATTTATAAAAACATCATTAAATCGGAATAATTATAAAAAAACAGCGCTGCACCTTGAAGCGCTGAATAATTGTAAAATGAATGAAATGAAATATTATAAAGTATACTTAAATCCAGCTTGCATCCACCATGAGTAGTACCCACGTTGAATAGGTCTGTCTTCTTTTCCAACATAATAATTAAGAGGAGCATCGTTAAGATTTACAAATTGTAAGTAAGCACTTAAACCGCTAATAATCTCCTGGTTAGCTGAAAAATCGAGCTGAATATGATCTTTATAATAAACATCGTTCTCTTCATCTTCACCGACTTCATAGATAAAACTGTCCTGATAGTTAAGACTAAGTTGGGCAGTAAATCCGGCCTTTTGATAACTTAATGCAAGGTTAGCTGTATTACCTGCTTGTCCTGGTAATGCAGCATCTGTCCTATCTGGTAAATCGGCAGTTGATTTAGTATAGGTATAGTTTGCATATATTCCGAATCCATCAAGGAAACCGGGTAAGAAAGTCAATTGTTGTTGCCAGTTTACTTCAATGCCAAGTATTGTAGCAAGATCAGCACCTATGGGCTGCCATGGTTGAGAAACTTCATAGCCATCATAAATTCCACCATCTTCTTCAATGACGGTAGGATAAATAATGTTATCTAACATTTTGTAGAAAATTCCTCCGGATATAACACCGATACCTGAAACGTAATGTTCTGCCATCAAGTCAAACCCGTAAGCTGTAGTTGGTACTAAGTCGGCATTTCCTCTTTCAATTTCTTCATCCTCATGCAATACAACACTATACGGTACCATATGTTCATAATGAGGTCTTGCTAAACCACTTGTAAAAGCAGCTCGGATATTAGTTTGAGGTGATAAAGTATATTTTGCATGCAACGAAGGTAAAATATGATTAGTTGATTTATCTGCAGAAATTGAATTAGTTTCAACATAATCACCATCATCATTAAAAACTACTTCATTTCCAGTGTAAGATGTTTGTGTTATCTCATCTCTAACACCGGCAAGAATCATAAGATTATCAAAATTAATAGTAGTCATAAGATAAAATGCGAAAATGTCTTCGGTTGCATCATAAGTGGCTGCATCGGAATCTTCCGTAAGAATTTTACCTTCTAAATCACCATCTTTATTTGCTTCGTAGAAAGATTCCATTTTGTCCCAATCAATAGTAGGTCCAAAATTATAATTGCCTTCAAGTAAATCAGGTAAATTATCACCAGCAAACTGAGACATTAATAAATCTTCATCACCTTCCCAACCATATTCCCATATTTTTTCATTACTGTCTTTTTTCTTCATTGATGCTTTACCACCAAATTTTAATTCGGCTTGGCTGCTCATAAAGGAATATGGCATTTTAAAATTAACAGACCCGATAATATCTGTATTAGTTGATAAGTTGTCGTGAAATTCCAAAGCATCAAAAACGAAATTGTCGGCATTAAGGTAATAATCCGGATCTAAACTAGTAATAGTAAATTTTGGATTATCACGATCGGAAAGGTCCCAAGTACCATCCGGAGTCTCATCCATTTCAAACACTGGTTCGACATGACTGTTTTCTTTTTCTTGAGCATAACTGAATGAAAGATGGTAATCGATAGTAAAAGCGTCTAAATGATTTTCACCACTACCCATTATACTATAGAGTGTTACTTCTTGATCTCTTGCTTTCATCTCGTGTACAAATTCAGCTTCGGTAACACCTGTAGCTGTATTGAAACCGTCTGGTTCGATTGTTAATTCATTCCGAGCCTCGGAATCCAGATAAGTATCATAAATTGCTTTAATTGAATATGAATTATCATTGTCAGGTTTATAATCTAAACTAGTAGAAAGACCCATTCTATCACGTCTAGTAACATACTGCCTTAATGAAATATTCTCTAATGCCCATGGAATTTCATTATCATTTGCGTCGTCAACATCTCCCCATTCCATTTCATTATTGTGAGATCCTTTGTCTGATCTTAAAAAGCTTGCGCCGATCATAAAACCAAAATCTTTTTTCTCACCGAATCTTGTACCATAATTAACAGAACCTTGATAAATACCCTTACCCATAAGATCTCCATATCCCCCACCAGCGGTAACATTAAAGACCGTTTTTTCATAATCGAGTGCACTTTTTGTTATCATATTTACTGAACCACCGATAGCATTTGCATCCATATCGGGGGTTATTGCTTTTATAACTTCAATTGATGCAAGTTGACTAGCGGGGATAATATCCATCTGTGCTGTACGCTCGCCCGATTCTGGAGAAGGAATATTCTCTCCATTGATTTTCATTGAATTCATCCTGGCTGGAGTTCCTCTTACCTGCACGTAACGTCCTTCGCCCTGGTCGCGTTGAAGAGAAATTCCAGGAAGTCTTTGCAGAGCTTCTGCAGAGTTGATATCCGGAAATTTTTCCATTTGTTCTTCAGAAACAATGTTTCTGATATTTTTTGCTGATTTTTGTGCACTTAAAGCTTTCGATTGTCCTTGGGCTAACCCAACAACTTCCACTTCCTGCATTTTCACATCGCTGGCTTTTAACATTACATCTTGCGACTGTATTGGTTCAGCGTGAACTGGAATTTCTGTTAAAAACCTTAAGGGAAAAACGTGATAAATTTAGCCAACATTTTTCACCTTATATCGCTCTAATTTAGCTTTCTGCAATTTAGCAT